>NZ_JAGCNF010000059.1 GCF_017646085.1 Campylobacter sp.
TAATAATTATCTAAACTTATTTTATATTTTAAACAATTGTAAGCCAAATTTCATTAAAATCAAAATCATTTATATATAGTTGGAGTTGTTTATGAATGAATTGTCTATAAATATTGATATGGGCGCTGCAAATAATGGCGTATTTATCGCTATCACAAATGAGGATTCTATAATTTATAAAAATGCGTTTAATTTGCGTTTGTATTATAACTAAATTTTTCCACAAATTTATTTTAGCGTTTTTTTCAAAGTGGAAAAATTAATACCTTTAAACCATAGCCAAATGCCTATAAAATAGGCTAAATTTAGCTCGGTTGCAAATTATACCACAAACCAACTCAGCTTAAATAGGTGTCTAGTTGTAAATTAGACACCATTAAATTTATTGTAAATTAATTTAGCTTGGAATTAAAAGTAAATTAATGCTTTGCTAAATAGTTCGTATCATATAGATTATTTACAAAATCCTCATTATTCATCATACCTATATGGAAATCTTTTGTAGTTTTGATTCCATGAATTATTAGCTGATCAAGGGCTACTTTCATCTTAGCAATTGCTTTATTTCTATCGCTATCATGTACAATTAGCTTGCCTATCATACTATCATAGTATGGTGGAACGCTATAGCCTTCATATACGTGGCTATCCATCCTTACATTTCTACCACCTGGAGCTACATATTTTGTGATTTTGCCAGGATTTGGCGTAAAGCTTTTTGGATCTTCGGCTGTGATTCTGCACTCTATAGCATGACCTTCTAGCTTGATTTGGCTTTGGTCTAGCAATTTCTCACCTTGAGCGATACGGATCATCCACTCTATTAAGTCTAGGCCGCTGCACATTTCGCTTACGCAGTGTTCAACTTGAAGTCTAGTATTCATCTCAATGAAGTAAAATTTATTATCTTTTTGATCATATAAGAACTCAAAAGTACCAGCGCCTGCATAGCCAATAGCCTTAGCAGCTCGTACTGCTGTTTGATGAAGTTCTGTTCTAGTAGCATCATCTAAGATTACAGCTGGACTCTCTTCGATTAGTTTTTGGTGGCGGCGTTGCATTGAGCAATCTCTCTCACCTACATGTACTACATTGCCATGTTCATCGCCTAAGACTTGAACCTCTATATGGCGTGGATTTGAAATGTATTTTTCCATATACATTGTACCATCACCAAAGGCGCTCATAGCTTCGCTCTCAGCTGACCAGAAATTTTTTTCTAAATCCTCTTCTTTTTCTACCACTCTCATACCACGGCCGCCACCGCCAGCAGCAGCTTTAATGATTACAGGATAGCCAATCTCACTAGCTAGTTTTTTAGCCATTTCTATATCTTTTATAGCTCCATCGCTACCTGGTACAACTGGAATGCCAGCTCTCATCATTACTTGCTTAGCTTTGCTTTTATCGCTCATTAATGCCATTGCCTCTACGCTTGGGCCGATGAATTTGATATTATGCTTAGCACAAATTTCAACGAAATTTTGATTTTCACTCAAAAATCCATATCCAGGAAATATAGCATCAGCTTCACTAATCTCGCACGCTGTGATAATAGCTGGAATATTTAGATAGCTTTCGCTACTTCTAGGCTCGCCTATACATATAGTAGCATCAGCATATTTGACATATAAGGCATCTTTATCAGCTGTAGAGTGCACTACTACTGCTTCTTTGCCCATCTCTTGGATAGTGCGAAGAGCTCTAAGCGCAATCTCGCCACGATTTGCTATTAAGATTCTTTTGATCTCTCTCATATCTTTTCAACCTCAAATAGAGCCATACCAAATTCAACCGGCTGGCCATCTGATACTATAGCCTTAGTAATTCTACAATCAAATTCAGCCTCAATCTCATTCATAATTTTCATAGCTTCAATAATTCCGATTGTATCACCTTTTCTAACTGTTTGACCAACTTTTACAAAGCTAGCTGCGCCTGGACTTGGTGCTATATAAAATGTTCCTACCATTGGAGCATTTAATGTATCAGTTGCTGTTGAAGTAGTTACTGTTTTTTCATTTACTACTACATTGATTGGCGCTGGAGCTGGGATTGGAGGGCATGCTGGCGCTGGAGCTGGCTCTTGGCAAGGCTCATATTTTTCTAGCTCGATGGCAAAGTCGCCATTTTTAATCTTGATCTTATTGATGTTTGTCTCATCAAAAAAGCTCATAAGCTCTTTAATCTCATCTCTTGTCATAAATTCTCCTTGAATTAAGTAAAATTGCATAATTCTACCCAAATTATCTAAATAATAAGCTAAACTTTAGTTTAAAGTAAAAATCGCTATAATTACGGATTTAAATTTAATAAGGAAAATTATGGGTCTAAAAAGCGATAAATGGATAAGAAAAATGAGCTTAGAACACGATATGATAAGCCCATTTTGTGAAGAAAATATAGGCCGTGGAGTCGTTAGCTACGGACTTTCAAGTTATGGATATGATATTAGAGTTGGGAATGAATTTAAAATCTTTACCAATGTAGGTGGTACAGTTGTAGACCCTAAAAATTTTGATGAAAAAAATGTTGTAGATTTTATAGGCGATATCTGTATTGTTCCGCCAAATTCATTTGCACTTGCTAGAACGGTAGAGTATTTTAAGATGCCACGAGATACGCTAGCTATTTGCCTAGGTAAAAGCACATATGCAAGATGTGGGATAATTGTAAATGTAACTCCATTTGAGCCAGGATTTAAAGGTCATATAACTATTGAAATTTCAAATACAACCCCACTTCCAGCTAAAATTTATGCTAATGAAGGGATAGCTCAGGTTTTATTTTTACAAGGCGATGAGGTTTGTGAGACTAGCTACGCTGATAAAAAAGGAAAATACCAGTCTCAAACTGGAATTACTCTGCCACGAATATTAAAATAAAGAGTTAAAAATGATGGTATATAGCAGACAAAAGATCGATAATAGCGATATTGAAGCAGTTGTTGAAGCGCTTAAGAGCGACATGCTTACATGTGGAGAGCGTGTAGTAGAGTTTGAGCGTGGGCTTTGTGAGCTTACTGGGGCTAAATTTGCTGTAGCGATGAACTCAGCTACTTCAGCTTTGCATGCTGCATATATCGCTCTTGGTGTGAGTCAAAATGATGAGGTTATAACTACCCCTATTACCTTTGCAGCGACTGCTAATGCTGCTTTAATGTGTGGTGCTAGGATTAAATTTGCTGATGTGCTTTTAAATGGTAATATAAATCCAGCCTCTATAAAAGAGTTAATAAGCGATAAAACCAAGGTTATAACAGCAGTGGATTTTGGCGGAGTGCCTGTAGATATGGACGCTATCAAGGCGCTAATAAAAGGGCAAGATATTAAAATTATTGATGATGCTAGTCACGCTTTGGGTAGTAGTATTAATGGCAAGATGGTTGGCACTTTGGCTGATGCTACGATTTTTAGCTTTCATGCGATTAAGCCTATTACGACTTTTGAAGGCGGTGCATTGCTAACTAATAATGAAGAGATTGCTAAATCTGCTAGATTAACTCGTTCGCACGGAATGGTAAAAAAACAAGCTTGGAATATGGATATGGTAGCTTTGGGCTATAACTATCGCTTAAGCGATGTAGCGTGTGCGCTTGGGAGTTCGCAGCTTAAAAGGCTTGATGAGTTTATCTCTAGGCGTGATGAGATTGCTAGGATTTATGATGAGGCCTTTAATGGTTCAAAACATCTAAAAACAATCACTATACCAAGTAATATGCGAAGTGCTAGGCACCTATACCCAGTACTTTTGGGCGAGCATTTATGGTGTGCAAAAGAAGATATCTTTAATGAGCTTCACGCTAGAGGTATTGGCGTGCAGGTGCATTATAAGCCAACTTATCAGTTTAGTTTTTATAAGGCGCTTTATGGTGAGCAACGCTTAAGCGGAGCGGAGGATTTTTATAGAGCTGAGCTAAGCTTGCCATGTCATCAGATGATGAGCGATGATGATGCTAAATTTGTCATTGCAAATTTAAATGAATTATTAGAAATTTATGCTAGTAAATCGGTTTGTAGTTAAAGAATTAAGCAATAAAGTAACGCTAAGGCATTAATAATAAATAAAACTAAAATCTAAGGGCGTATATGCCCTTAGATTAATTTTCCATTATATCCTTAGCTTTTATCCCCATTAAATTTAATGCTACTTTTATACTAAGTGCTACAACACTAAAAAGCTTTAGCAATTCATCTTCATTTTGACTTCCTACAACTCTATTTTCGTTATAGAATTTATGAAAACTTGCGCTAAGCGATTTGAGATAATCAGGAATTTTGTGTAAACTTCTTTGGTTTAGAGCATCTTCTAAGACTTCAGGCATGGTAAGCGCTTCAAATAATAAATTCTTACCATCATCGCTTAAATTTGCTAGTGAAACATTAGCTACATCTGCAGGGGTCTTACCAGCTTTAGCAAAGATTTGATTTACTCTAGCGTGAGCATAATTGATATAAAATATTGGATTTGAACTATCTTGTTTTTTAAGTTCATCAATATCAAATTCTAAGCTTGAATTGCCAGCCTTAGATATGAAAATAAATCTAAGTGCATCACTTCCAATCTCAGCTAAAATATCGCTCATTAACACTGATGTCCCAGCTCTTTTACTCATTTTAAATGGTTTGCCATCTTTTAATAAGCTTACCATCTGCATTAAAATTACCTCTAGTTTGCTCTCATCATAACCTAGAAAATTAATCGCAGCCTTTAATCTAGCGATATATCCGTGGTGGTCTGCGCCCCAAATGTTGATATATGTATCAAAATCATTGGCAAATTTGACATTATGATAGATAATATCACCAGCTAAATATGTTGGACGGCCGTCGCTTCTTACTACCACCCTGTCGCTATCATCGCCAAGTTTGCTTGAAGCGATATAGGTGGTGCTATCTTTTTTATATACTTGACCGCTTTTTTCTAATTGCTCTAAAGTTTGTTCTAATTGATCATAATATGATTTTTCACTAGCCCAATTATCTATGAATATTCCAGCATCGGCTAGGTCTTTTTTGATGATTTTTAAAACTTCATCTTTGGCAAATTCGGCTAGTTCAGAGTTACGACTTGACTCAAAAATTTCTTTGCCAAATTTATTGTAAGCTTTATGCGCTAGTTCATCAATATAATCACCCCTGTAATATTTCTCAGGATACTCAACTGTCTCATTAAATAAAATCTCTTTTGCTCTAAGTGTAATAGATATACCTAGTAGATCGATTTGGTTACCAGCATCATTGATATAATACTCAGTATGAACTCCTACGCCAATATGTCTAGCTACTCTAGCTAATGTATCACCATAGACTGCGCCTCTTACATGGCCAATATGTAATGGACCTGTTGGGTTGGCACTTATATATTCTAAAAATATATTTTTAGGATTTGTAATCTCTTTTGAGCCAAATTTATCCCCACTTTTAAGTGCATCATTAGCTAAAGAGTCTAGAAATTCACCACTTAGCTTAAAATTTATATATCCATTTACAGCAGTTACTTCGTAGTTTGGTGAGTTAAATTTAGCTGCTAATTCACTTGCTATAATTACAGGTGATTTTTTTAACTCCTTAGCTAGCCCAAAAGCAAGTGGTGTAGCATAGTGAGCTAGGGTTTTATCCTTTGGTTTTTCTA
>NZ_JAGCNF010000011.1 GCF_017646085.1 Campylobacter sp.
AATATAATAAACTCAAACACTCTTAAAGATAATCCAGTTGAAATTTATATGGACGAAGATACTGAGCTTAAAGACCTATTCTTATACAAAGTCCCAGTATCAGAACTAACTCAAAAAGATGTAACTGCTGTCTGGCTAAACTACTACACTAATAAGTGGAGTATGCTGCATAATGCTAAATTTGCCATAGAACACGGCCTAACTATCTATCCATCAGATGTAAATCCATATGATTTGGGCACATATCGTAGGTGTTCTCAGCTAGATACATATCTTACTATAGGTAATCAATATTTTAAATATATCAAATTTGGCTTTGGACAGTGCAGCGACCATGTAGGATATGATTTAAGAAAAGGAAATATCACTCAAGATGAAGGTAAATTTTTACTTCGTGAGCTTGATGGCAAATATGGTGAGTTTTATATGCAAAAGATGGCCTCTTATTTGGATTTAACACCAAGCCAAGTGCTAGAGTATTGTGAAAAATTTAGAGGCGATATGTTTGAACAATGTGAAAATGGTTGGAAGCTTAAAAACCCAATTTGGGAGCTAGAACCAATCCAAAACAAACACAATATCAAAGATATAATGAATAGACTTGGATTTTGATCTAGTTTTATATTAGCTTTATTGTGGCTATATTATTTTATCTTTTTATTAATTTTTGATTGACTTAGATATTTGATTTATAATTATAATCTAATTTATAATCACGATGAACTAGTTTTTTAATGGCGTAGAAATCTGCGCCCAAGAATCCAAACATCAAAATTTTTACATATAAATTCTTATCTATATTGCTATACTTTAAATTATTAAACAAGATAGAGTTTAAAAAATATAAATTATATTATAGGAATTATGCTCATAGGGCCAGCTTCCCTATGGCAAATTTGTCTTCATAAAAAGAAGAGATGTATATTAAAAATTACATTCACTGCTTATTATCAAGGCTTATTGATTTTGTTTTACAACAGTGTAGATACAACCTCCATATAACTACATCATTATTTACTTTTGATAATATGCTACTATTTTTTCTACCACTTTAGCTATTTTTTCTAGTGAGTCAATCTCTAAGTGCTCATTTATACTGTGTGGAGAGTAGATATTTGGCCCTATTGATGCAGCTTCTAATCCATTTTGCTTAGCGACAAATACGCCGCACTCAAGTCCAGCATGAACAGCTTGAAATTTAACCTTAGGATTATTTTCTTGCATAAATTTCAAAACAACATTAGCAAATTCACCAATTTTTGGTGTCCAAGCCCCACTTCTCTCAAAAAAGCTTACCTCAAACCCTGCTAATTTTGCTAAGCTTGCAGTCTCAAATTTAAGCCTCTCTAGCCCATCTTCACTCATCGAACGAGCAAAAAACTCCAACTCTATAATTCCATCATCACTCTTAATCCTTGATAGATTTATGCTATCACGCACGATTTTTAGATTCTCATCGTAGCTTCGCACTCCTTGAGAAAAGCTATTAATTAGCGCTAAGATATTATCTCCAAATTCTAATACCTCCTCTCCAACGCCAAGCTCACGCACCACTACCCTATCATCACTATGTATTATCTCATCGCAAATTACTAGCCCTTTAGCATTTACAGGAATTGAGTTGCTACGCTCACCGCCATTAATATCTACAATTTTACCATTATTTTTAGCAATAAATTCAGCCAATATTTTAATTGAATTTGGAATATCCTTAATAATCTCTAGCCCACTATGACCACCTGGTAAATTTAAGACACTTAGCTCATAAAGTCTATTATTAGCCGGTACTTTACTAGCTTTAATCCTAGCATGTATTAGCTCACCAGCAGCACAACCTATAAATACACCATCTTCATGTTCGCTATCAAGATTTAAAAGCCTACCACTTATAATGCGTCCATTAAAGCCATTTGCACCAATCAAGCCAACCTCTTCATTGGCACTAAATAACACTTCAAGATTTTCAAATTTCTCCATCATATCCATCATAATTGCTACGCCAATTCCATTATCAGCGCCCAAGCTAGAATTTTTAGCTCGTAAAATTTTTCCATCATCTATTAGCTCAATATTTGGCGCATCTCCTACACAAACCATATCATAATGTGACTGCAAGCAAATTTTTGGCTCACCTTTGATAGCGTAGATATTATCAAATTCATCAATCTTAACGCTAAATCCACTCTTTTTAGCAAAATCAACTAAATAATCTCTAAGCTGCAAAGCATCAAAACTACAATGCGGAATAGCGCAAATTCCTTTAAATTTATCCAAGATTTCCATATTTTACTCCAAATTTTTATAAAATTATATCAAAATTAAACAAAATAATGGTAACATTATCACTATGAAAAATTTGATTATATTTGTGATTTTGGCACTATTTTTACAAGGGTGTCTTTGGGTAAATAAACGAGGGATTTCAGACAAATACTACAACAGTTGCAAGGAGTACTACGACGCAGCTGGTATATATCACAAAAAATGTGATGAAAATTTAGTAGATTGGAAAGAGATATATGAATAATAAAGCTTACGATGAGCTTTTAAAGCAAATTTTACAGCTGCCTAGCGATAAGTGTGAACTTACATTAGATGAGAGTGTGCGGATTAATATCCCAAATTTCACTAAAGAGATTAAAGAAATTGCAGTTGCGCTTAAGCCGTGGCGAAAAGGACCATTTAATCTAAATGAGCTTTTTATAGATAGTGAATGGAGAAGCTTTGTTAAGTTTAATATTTTAAAACCATATCTAAATTTAAAAGGTAAAAGTGTCGCAGATGTTGGGTGTAATAACGGCTATTATATGTTTAAAATGCTCGAATTTAATCCAAAAAGTATAACCGGGTTTGACCCTAGTGAGCTAGCATTTTTGCAATTTAGTTTTATTAATCACTTTATTAAAAGTGATATTGAGTTTAAAATTGCTGGTGTAGAGAGCCTACCTGAATGTGGAAGTAAATTTGATACAATATTTTGCCTTGGAGTTTTATATCACAGAAGCGACCCAATAAAATGCCTAAAAGAGTTAAAATCAGCAATGAATCCAGGCGGTGAGGTATTTATAGATACAATGTACATCGAGCGTGATGATGAAATGGTACTAAGCCCTAATGGTAGCTACTCTAAAATTCCAAATATTAGCTTTATTCCAAGTGTTAAAGCGCTTAAAAACTGGTGTCAAAGGGCTAAATTTAAAAGTTTTGAAATTTTAGCTACTAAGGAAACTGACTTGTTTGAACAGCGTAAAACAGAGTGGATAGATGGGCAAAGTCTTGGTGACTTTTTAAACCCAAATGATAACTCTAAGACAATAGAAGGTTATCCAGCACCAAAAAGAATTTATATAAGATTAACTTAAAGGTATATTATGAATGAGTATGATGAGAGTTTGCAAGATATTGGATTAATTGATAGTGCTGAGATTTTTCAAGGGCTTTTAAATATACCAGCTACTATAAACTCCACTTTATGCGGCGGGATAGTAGATATGAAGCCAAACTATGCCAAAACTGCGCTAATGACTAGCAATGAAATGGTTTTTGATGATGAAAAGCTAGTTCATGGTGGATTTATATTTGGTGCGGCTGAGTGGGCTGCGCATGTAGCTATAAATACGCCTCACTCTGTAACTATAGGCGCAAAGGTAAATCTATACGCACCAGCCAAAGTTGGCGATATGGTAGAATTTGAGGCGCACGCCTACTACGAAGAGTCTAAAAAGCGTGAGGTTAAGGTCATAGGCACAGTCAAAGAGATTAAAATCTTTGAAGGCACCTATCAGATAGTTGTACTAGAAGAGCATATATTTAGACTTCAGCAACGTAAAATGACAAGCGATGAATCGCAACAATAAGGCTAATTTAACAAATCTTGATTTGTTAATAAATTTAATCCATCTTATATAGGCGCAGAAGGCTAAATTGCCTGCGCCCATCTAATTAGCGAGTTTCTCTCAGCATCTAAGCTTGTTGGCTCACCATGCCCTGGGTAAATTTTATAATTTTTTAACTCTACAGCGTGTTTTAGACTCTGCTTCATTAATCTACCATCACTAAAAGGAAAATCATATCGACCAATTGAATTTTTAAATATAAAATCTCCACTAAACATCACATCACCAGCCGTTATTACACTACATCCTGGAGTATGCCCTGGGAAATGGCAAAAAGTAAATTTAACTCCGCTAAACTCAAACTCTTCTCCATCACTTACTAAAATATCAGGGTTAAATTTAGCCTGCAAAAGTCCAAACGGGTCATTTTGACACAAAAATACATCATCTTTAGGTATATAAATATCCACGCCAAATTTTGCTTTAATAGCATCACAATCATAAACATGGTCAAAATGTCCATGCGTACAAAATACCGCTAATGGATTTTTACACACACGCTCAATCCACTCTAGCGCACCATCGCCTGGATCGATTATAATCTCTCCATCGCTTAAAACAACTACATAACAATTGGTTCCATAAATCCCAAAAGCTCTTGAAATAATCTGCATTTTTACTACCTTTTTTAAGTTTTTTTCTAATATTCTAAGATAGATTTTACCATAATCTAGATATAATTTTGTACTATTTTTAATGGATGATATTAGTGGAAAATTTTAAATTATTAGAAAATAACCTTCTAAATTTTCTTGATTCTTACCTAAAAAGCTCTGGTGCTAAGGGTTTTGTCCTTGGACTAAGTGGCGGCTTAGACTCTGCGGTTGTGGCTACGCTTTGTACCAAAGTCGCTCCTACAAAAGCACTTATAATGCCAACTTCTAGCTCAAATCAAGCAAATTTAAACGATGCTTTAGAGCTATCTAGTAAGTTAAATTTGGATTACCAAATTATTGATATTAGTGATATTTTGGCTAGTTTTTTACCTTTTAGCGATACAAATGATAAGCTAAGAGTTGGAAATATTGCTGCTAGAATCCGTATGATTTTACTCTACGATCACTCTAGTTTGCTTAATGCGCTTGTTGTTGGTACAACAAATAAAAGTGAGAAAATGCTAGGATATGGTACGATTTATGGGGATATGGCGTGCGCGCTAAATCCACTAGCAAATATTTATAAAAGCGATCTATTTAAATTTGCTAGCTACCTTGGTGTTAATCACAAAATCATAGCCAAAGCTCCAAGTGCTGATCTATGGCAAAATCAAAGCGATGAAAGTGATATCGGATACAGCTATGCTCAGATTGATAAACTGCTAAAAGCCATAGAAAATGGCGAAGATTTATCTAAATTTGATAGCGACTTTAAAAATAAAATAACTGCTAGAATCACCAAAAATAGCTTCAAGCAAAAACTACCAGCAACACCAAATATATAAAATTAGGAGATTTGATGAGAGATATACCATTTTTTCGCCCCTTAATCACAGATAGAGAGCATGAACTTATCAAAGAGACCTTAGACAAAAATGCCAATTATATGGTTGAAAATTTAGAAAATAAGATAAAAGAGTTCTTTGGCACTAAGCATGCTATCACGACAAATAATGGCACAGCTGCCATTCACCTAAGCCTATGTGCAATGGATTTAAAACGTGGAGATAAGATTATTTGTTCAGTTAATGCTTTTCCTAGTATAGCTCAGGTAATTAGACATTTTGATGCTGAACCGATATTTGTTGATATTTGCGAAGATGATTTTAACATTGATCCAAATGAGCTAGAAAAGATTTTAAAAACCCAAAATCACAAAAAGCTAAAGGCTGCTTTTATCACGCATGTAGCTGGGCAAAGCGCTGATATGGAGGCAATTTACCGCCTTGCTAATGAATATGGCATAAAAATCATTGATGATGCTAGTAGGGCTATGGGCGCTACATTTAATGGAAATTTAATTGGCAATATGAACTCATATATGTCATGCTTTCAGATAAATCCACAAGTCCAGCATGCTGTGGCTACAACTGGAATAATCGTTACAAACGATGATGAGATGGCAAATCGTGCTAGATTAATACGTAACCACGCTATAATAAATGATAGTTTTGATAAAGATGGCAATCTAGGATATATGTATGACGTAATTGATATTGGGCAAAAATATGATCTAAATTCGCTCTGTGCCGCATATGGAATTGCTCAGTTTGAAAAACTTGGAATGTTTATCGCACGCCGCAAGGCAATTGCAGCAATATATAATGAAGAGTTAAAAAATTGCCCACATATTACTACGCCACTAGCTAAGCGAGATCACATATATAACCAATATATTATTAAAATCGATAAAAACCGTGATAGTTTTGCTAGAGAACTAAAAGAGATGGGAATTAGCACTAGCTTGCACTACCGCCCTATGCATCTATTAAGCTACTATAAGACTAAATATCATCTAAGAGTAAATGATTTTCCTAAAGCGCTTAAAACCTATCAACAAATTTTATCACTGCCAATATATGCCGCACTTAGTGATGAAGAAGCGCTTTATATCTGCAATGCAGTCAAATCAGTAGCACAAAATCGTGTTTAAACGCAAATTTCACGCTTGGCTAGAGAGATATTTTTACCAGCCAAGCGTTTTTGAGATTATTGTTAGCGCCCTACTTTTACCGTTATCAGCGATTTATTATTGTATAGTTTGGATTAAATTTAAACTATCTAAGGCGCAAAAATTTCCAATTCCAATAATTAGTATTGGCAATCTAGTTCTAGGCGGAAGTGGCAAAACTCCATTAACTAAAGCAATTTTTAATGAGTTTAATCACGAATTTAAAACCTTTATAATCCTAAGAGGCTATAAAAGAGAGTCAAAAGGTATGCAAATTGTAGCACTAAATGGTGATATAAAATGTGATGTAGCAACTAGTGGCGATGAGGCAATGGAATATGCTACAAATTTAAAAAATGCCAATATAATAGTCTCAAACGATCGCAAAATCGCTATTAATGAAGCTATTAATTTAGGGGCTAAGCTTATTATTTTAGATGATGGATTTGGAAAGGCTAATATTTTTAAATTTAATATTTTACTACGTCCAGCCAAAACCCCACGACTAAATTTCACCATCCCAAGCGGAGTTTATCGCTATCCAAGTAGCTTTTATAGTCTAGCTGATTTTATCCCGAGCAGTAGTGATATAATCAAAAAAACGACTATCATAAATCCGCAGCCAAAAATGGTTTTAATGACTGCTATTGCTAATCCTTCAAGATTAGAGTTTATATTTAAAAAATGTATTGGATATGAGTTCTTTGGTGATCATCATAAGTTTAATAAATTTGAGTGTGAAAGCATACTTAAAAAATATAATGCTAACTCACTTTTAGTAACCCAAAAAGATTATGTAAAAATCAAAGATTTTGGATTAAGTGTTTCAATTTTAGACTTAAAAACAACGATTTCTCCAAATTTTGTAAATAAAATCAAATTATTTATCAAAAACTACCAAAATTCAGATACAATATATCCAAAACTTTAAAAAGGGAAAATATGCTAAAAAGCAGTAGAACAGCTGAGGTAATCCTAAGCGCCTTGCCATATATTCAAAAATTTAGAGATGAAATATTTGTTATCAAATATGGTGGCGCAGCACAAATTGATGAAAAACTCAAAAATGATTTTGCTAGAGATATCGTGCTTTTGCAAATTGTCGGTATTAAAGTAGTTCTAGTCCATGGCGGCGGTAAGACTATTAATTCATTTTTAGATAAACTTGATATTAAAAGCGAATTTAAAGATGGCCTAAGAGTAACAGATACAGATACAATGCAAGTAGTAGAAATGGCACTAAGTGGTCTAGTAAATAAAGAGATTACTAGTATGCTCAATAAGCATGGCGCAAGAGCTATAGGAATAAGCGGTAAAGATGATAATATGCTAAAGGCTAAGGTAATGAATGATGGCAAATATGGCTTTGTCGGTGATATTACTAGCGTAGATGATAAACTGATTTATTCACTTTTAGATGATGGATTAATTCCAGTAATTGCACCAATTGCTATTGGCGATAAATACGAATCATATAATATTAATGCTGATCTATGTGCTAGCGCAATTGCTAGCAAATTAAAAGCTAGTAAAGTAATATTTTTAAGCGATATTAGAGGCGTGCTAGATAAAGAATCAAATTTAATTGGCAAACTAGATAAAGATAGCATTGAAGCACTTAAAAAAGATGGTACAATCAGCGGTGGAATGATTCCAAAAGTTGATGCTTGCTTAGAGTGTATTCAAAATGGTGTAGGTGCAGCACACATTATCGATGGTAAGATTCCGCACTCATTATTATTATAAATTTTCACAGACGAAGGTATAGGGAGTATAATCAAATGAAACTTTTAAGCATAATTTTAAATCAATTCGAAGTAACAAATTTAGCCAAGGAGCTAGCAAATCATAAATGCGTAAGCCAAATTCACAATCTAAACCCAATAAATGCAAAAGCGTGGGCAAATAAAGAACTAGCTGCTAATCAAGCAATGCTAGTTGTTGTCGGTAAATTTAAAAAAATCAAGGCTATTTTAGGTGAATTAGACCCAAAAATATGCGAATATCTCTCCATTGAAAAGTTAAGCGAGATAAATTCAAAACATCTAGAAACTCTCCAAGCACTAACTGCTCCAATGCTAGTAGGCACTAGACTTCAAAGCGCCGATGAATTAAACGAATCAGTAAATTTAGATACTGCATTGCTAAATCCAGCAGCCAAATATGGCGGATTATATGCACCAATAAATTTACCACTAATTAGTAAAAAAGAGTTTAAAAAATTAGCTAGATTAAATTATGAAGATTTTGCGCTAGAGATTATTAAAAAATTTAACTTTAATATTAGTTTGAATAAATTCAAAAAAGCACTTAGTAGATATGAGAAGTTTGATAAAAGCGCTGTTGAGATTAAAAGAGTTCATAAAGATCTATATATTAACGAGCTTTGGCATGGGCCAACTAGAGCGTTTAAGGATATGGCACTTCAGCCTTTTGGGCAAATTTTTAGCTCTTTAGCTAATGGTAATAAACAGCTCATAATATGCGCTACTAGCGGCGATACTGGGCCAGCTACACTAAGCTCATTTGAAAATGCTAAAGATATAAAAGTTGTCTGCCTATATCCAAAAAATGGTACCAGCGAGGTTCAAAGACTTCAAATGGTAAATCAAAAGGCACCAAATTTAAAAGTAATCGGAATTGATGGCAACTTTGATGATGCTCAGCAAGCACTTAAAGAATTATTAAATGATAATGAATTTAAAGCAGTTTTAGCTGAATTGGGCTACAATCTTAGTGCTGCGAATTCGGTCAATTTTGGCAGAATTTTATTTCAAATTATCTACCATATCTATGTCTGCGTAAGTATAAACAATAATAAAGAACCAATTGATATAATTGTTCCAAGTGGTAATTTTGGTAATGCGCTTGGCGCTTACTATGCTAAAAAAATGGGTGCAAATATTGGCAGAATAAAAATTGCTTCAAATCAAAATAATATCTTAACTCAACTTTTTACTACTGGTATTTATGATTTAAATAATAAAGAGTTAATTTCAACAATCAGCCCAGCAATGGATATTTTAATTAGTTCAAATATTGAGAGATTGTTATTTGATAAATTTGGTGCAGTTAGAACCAAAGAGCTGATGGATAGCCTAGCAACAAATAAAAAATATGAACTAACAAACGATGAGCTAAATGTATTAAAAGCTGACTTTGATGCAGCATTTTGCACTGATGATGAGTGTATAGAAAATATCTCTAAAATGGCAAAATCAGGTATATTAATTGACCCACATACTGCAACTTGTCTAAATTTAGTTAATGATGAAAATATAACTGTGATAACTTCAACTGCTCAATGGGTTAAATTTACTCCAAGTATGATCAAAGCGCTAAAAAATAGAACCAGCACCGATGAACTTGCTGATATGCAACTACTAGCTAACAAATATCATGTAAAGCTTCCAAAAAGTATAATCAAACTATTTAAAGAAGAGGCTATTCATACAGATGTAGTTAAAAAAAATCAGATAAAATCAAATATTATAGAGTGGATAAAACAATGATAGTAATACCTGCACGACTAGCCTCTACTAGATTTGCCAATAAGATCCTTGCTGATATCGGCGGGGTTCCTATGTTTGTTAAAACTGCTCAGCTAGCAAACAAATGCGATGATGTTGTGGTAGCTTGCGATAGTGAAGATATCTTGCAAATTTCACAAAAATTTGGAATAAAAGCGATAATGACTAGTAAAGCTCATGATAGTGGCACTGATAGAATTAATGAAGCGGTTAAAAAGCTTGGACTAAAAGATGATGAGATTGTAATAAATTTACAAGCAGACGAGCCATTTTTTGAGGAGAAAAATCTAAGTAAATTTAGAGATTTTACCTCTCAAAGAATAAATGATGGTGCATTTATGACGAGTTGTTTGAAATTTGCCAGCTCAGAAGAGGCTCAAAATCCAAATTTAGTCAAGGTAATCACAGATATAAATGATTATGCTATATACTTTTCACGCTCACTAATCCCATATCCACGCAGCCGCTGTGATCTATATAAAGCGCATATTGGGATATATGGTTATAGCGTTAGCACATTAGCACAGTTTTGCGCACTTACAACTAAAGAACTAGAAAATATAGAAAAGCTTGAACAACTTCGTGTTATCTCAAGTGCTAAAAAAATTGCAATGCTAGAGATAAATAGCCAAAGCATCGGCATAGATACTATTGAGGATTTACGAGTCGCTGCTAATAAATTTGGATTTGAATCTACCCTGCTATGAGTGTCATTGCCAAAGAGCTAAGATCATATCCTAAGATCTATCATAAGCTATTACTATTATACATTATCATCTTAGCCGTATATGGCTCAATGTTTGCATACTCAGGACTGTTTTTTCTATTTATAAATTTTGCCATATGCTTCTTTGTATCAATGGCACTTTATATAGATTTTAACGAACCTAAATTTGAAAAAATTATAAATTTATGGATACAGCTTAGTGCTACATATATCATGGTATCATCTATTTTGGTTTTAGGGTGGGGTTATGGATTTGAGCTATTTTTACTTGAACTTATAGCTATTAACTACGCCTCGCCTCTTAAGAATTTAGTCTTAAAAATTACGCTTCCACTATTGCAGCTTACGCTATTTATTATTTTATATTTTACCTTTAGCGGACTTGATGCAAACTACGGCTCTGAGACTATTAGACATATTAGTTTTATCTTTTGTTTTTGTATGATTGCATTGAAATTTTTTGTATTACAAGATAACACTAGTACTATCTCGACTCTTGATATAATTGCTACACAAAAGCAAAATATCAGCTATAAAAACATTGCTGAGATTGACTATCTAACTGGTCTTTATAATAGAGCACCGATGAATGAAATTATCTCCAAGCATTTTAAAATGCTCTCAAATCATCAAATTCGTTCTTTAGCTATCATTTTATGTGATATAGACAACTTTAAAAATGTAAATGATACTTATGGACATATCTTTGGCGATATTGTTTTATCAAAAGTTGCTGAGATTTTAAATATTAAAATATCTAAATTTGGTAAAATTTGCCGCTGGGGCGGTGAAGAGTTTTTAGCTATTATTCCAGCCCAAAACTTTAAAAAATGTATCCAAATTGCAGAATCAGCCAGAATCACTATCCATAGCGCTAACCCTGATAAAGTTCCTATCAGCGCAACATTTGGTCTATTATATATCGAAAATGCTATCGAGATAAATGATGCTATAAGTATTACTGATAACCTACTCTATCGTGGAAAAAACCAAGGCAAAAACCAAGTTGTATCGGAAAAATATGAACCTAATCAAAGATAACCTAACTTTTAATTTTAAATTTATAATAACTCTATTTTTAGTTGTAACACTTCTATATTCTATAGTATTTTATCTGGTTGGTATGAGCGAACTATCAGTTATTTCATTTCTTGGAATTTTTATCTATTTTATCTCACTTAAGGCTATAGATGATAATAATTATGATAGAGCATTTTTCTTAGCACATCTTCATATAGTAATCTCATCGATGCTTGCTACTACTATACTTGGATGGGATTATGGATTTTACCTTATTATTATTGCAATTGCTTCTACTACATATCTAAATATTTTTAGAAAACGTATCATAAACTATCTATTAGCTGGATTTGATTTTATTGGTTTTATAGTTGTCTATATGATCTCAAATGTATATTTTCCAAAAGAACCAGGCGACTTTTCACAAATATTTTATCTTAGCAATCTTGCTTTTTTATTGTTTTTGTTTGTGATGATTTTTAAAATTTACAATACTGTAAATCAGATAAATATCAAAGATCTTCACAAGCACAAAAACGAATTACGAACTGCTTCACAAACAGATCATCTAACTGGTCTAATTAATAAACGAGCCTTGCACTCTATTTTAACTAAAAAAAACAATAAAACAATTACAATTGCTATGTGCGATATTGATAATTTTAAAAGTATAAATGATAAATTTGGTCATAACATCGGTGATGAGGTTTTAAAAACTTTAGCTCAAATATTCACAGATAACGCTAATAAATCTGATATCGTGTGTCGCTGGGGTGGCGAGGAATTTGTCATTGTGGCTACAAATACTAGTCGTAATAACTTTATTACTCAAATTCAAAATATCAGATTTATCATAAATAAAACACCAGTTAAAGTCTCTACCGATCGCTCAATTCACTTTACTGTGACATTTGGGATTTCTGATAGTGGAACTGACCCAGACAAACTCACTGACCAAGCTGATAAACGCCTATATAAAGGCAAACGTAGCGTCAAAAACTGTATAATTACAAAATAACTATACATTTTAAGTCTATTTTACAATGCAGCCAATTTATAAATGTATAAATTTAAAACTTTTATTATTTGATTGATAATTATTTTTATTGATTTTATAAGAAAATTTAGTATAAATTTGAACTTATCTTTGTAAAATTATCTATATTTATAGTAATTTTACATTCTAGATAAGTTCAAAAAATATTATTCCAAGGCTAAGCTTTATAAGATTATTTCTTCATACTTCCAGTTTTGTTAAATCTATCATGCCAGCTTAATGCTTCACTTAAGATATGTGGAGTATGACCTGGTTTTGGCTGAGCACATGCTCTATCAAAATAGTCTTGCAACATATCTCTATAATCAGGATGAGCTATAGCTATCATCTTTTGTGCTCTTTCTCTAGGGCTACAACCTCTAAGATCAGCATATCCATACTCTGTTACAACTACCATAGTATCGTGCTCAGTATGATCTACATGGCTTACAAATGGTACGATCGCTGAAATAGCTCCACCTTTTGCTACTGATGGGGTTAAAAATAGAGATAAATATCCATTTCTAGCAAAGTCTCCACTACCGCCTATACCATTCATCATCTGTGTACCCATTACATTTGTAGAGTTGATATTACCATATATATCAGCCTCTAGCATACCATTCATTGCTACTACACCAAGTCGTCTTACTAGCTCTGGGCTATTTGATATCTCTTGTGGGCGAAGGATAATATGCTCTTTATAAAAATCAACATTATTTCTAAATTCCTCTACAGCTGCTGGGCTAAGTGATAAAGCTGATGCTGAAGCAAGATCTACTGTGCCATCTTTAACTAAATCTAACATACCATCTTGAATAACTTCTGAGTAGCACTCAAGCCCTTTATATCCAGCTTTACTTAGAGCAGCTAAAACCGCATTTGCAACATTACCAATACCGCTTTGAAGTGGTAGAAGTTTGCCTTTTGGTAATCTACCAGCAGCCTCTTCAGCCGCAAAGAATTTAGCCACATTATCGCCTATTGCTATAGATACATCATCAAGTGGAGTAAAGCTATTTAACCTATCATCAGTTGAACTTAAAACTACACCTACAACCTTATCGAAATCCACACTCATATATGGCTCACCTATGCGGTCTCTAGCAGTTTTTAGTGGGATTGGCTCACGGAATGGCGGTTTAGCTTGAACATATACATCGTGAAATCCATCTAGCTCTTTTGGTTGTTTTATATTTAGCTCTAAAATTACATTTTTAGCAGCATTTAACCATGCTTGATTATTACCTACTGATGTAGTAGGAATCAATTTACCATCTTCAGTAATACCTGAAATTTCAATGACTGCAAAATCCATATCGCCAAAGTATCCACACTCTACTTGCCACGCAAGAGAAGATAGATGTACATCAAGATATTTAGCCTCACCAGAGTTTATACGACCTCTCATACTAGGATCTGTATTAAATGGGGTTCTAAACTCAACACAATTGGCCTTAGCTAACGCTCCATCTAGATCCACATCTGTACTAGCACCAGAATATATGCTGATTTTATACTCACTACCTGCTGCGTGAAGCGCCTCAGCTCGTGCAGCTATTGCTAATGGAACATACAGTGGGCTACCAGCACCAACAAATCCACTAAAACCGACTTGAGCTTTATGCGGAATAAGTGCTGCTGCTTCATCAGCTTTAATAAGCTTAGATATATATCTAGGGTCTTTGATACGACTAGTATCGTTTAATGTATTGTCAATCATTTTCATCCTTTAATTAAATTTTATCTTTATTATAAGCAAACTTTCTATAATTTTTCTTATAGTCTTAGCAGTAGAAATTTATTTTAAGCAAAATTTAATATTTATACCGAATTTCTTACCATTCCAGCTTCAACTAAAAAGCAACTTGGCTGATACTCTACTTTTCTTATCTTATCATACTTTGCATAGCTTAATACTAATTCATCTTTTGCCCGTGTAACTGCTACATAAAACAGCCGCCTCTCCTCTTCTATATCACTCATTAAGCGTGAATTTGGAAATCTACCTTCTGCTAAGTCCACAACAAATACTAAATTAAATTCTAATCCCTTGCTAGCATGTACAGTAAGTAGATTTACACCATCTCCCTCAC
>NZ_JAGCNF010000060.1 GCF_017646085.1 Campylobacter sp.
CTACTACTTGGGCTTTTAGAGTTTGATTATTTTGGTTTTTAACACTGATTATTTGTCCGATATTGCCGTCATCTAGCGCGGTTACTAATATTTCTACTTTTAGCGATCCATCTTCTATAATAGCAGTGATTTTATCACCTTTTTTGATATCGCTTAGGGTTTTAAATTGGCGATTAGTTAGAATTTTGCCACGCTTGATTTTGCTTTTAGTTATAAGTTGGTGATTTGATGGATTTATGATGGCTTGCTTATCATAATCCTTTAGACTTACAAATTTTTGTTCATAATCACTTAAATTTAGTATATGATCTCGCCCAATGTCTTTAGTAGCAACTAATACTGGGAGCTTAAAATCGATTTTGAATTTATAAAATATACTTTTACTGGTAGAATTTGGTGTAGTATAGACTGCTCTAAATGTTCCGCTATCATCACGCAGGCCAAGCAAGATAATATCTTTTAATTTTAACTCATTAAAATTTACTGGTAGTTCATTGTTATTATCTATATTAATAGAATTTATCTTAGCCGATGGAAATTCATCATAAATAGCCTTATGAAGTTCATCAATTAAAGAGCTACTAAAAAGAGGAATGGAAAAAATAAGAAGTAAAAAAATGGAGCGGGAAACGAGATTCGAACTCGCGACCCCAACCTTGGCAAGGTTGTGCTCTACCCCTGAGCTATTCCCGCATTTTGTTGAATTGAAGTGGAATAATACCATATTTTTACTCACTTGTCAAGATATTTTAAAAATTTTTATCTCTTTATTATCCTCAATGCCGCTTTCACCGATACTAGAGATATATATAAAATTTGATAAAGAGATAGGTTTTATCATTGAAGGGCTATAAATATTATCATTTGTTGCTCTAAATTCGCCATTTTTTGCTGTTCCTATTACAATATTTGCTCTACTGGCTTTAAATTTTAAACTACCTTTAAATTTGGCAATTTGCATCTGAGGTAAAAACTCACTAAATCCAGCTAGTTTTTTAGTTAGCGGTAAAACAGTGATATATGTAGCTAGTAGGCACGACATTGGATTACCTGGTAAGACAAAGATAAACTTATCGCCTTTTTTGTAGCATTTAGTAGGTTTTGCAGGGCGCGCATCAATTGAATTAAAGAGCATTTTAAAACCAAGTAAATCTAAAACCTCACTCATATAATCAGCTTCACCTTTGCTTGCTCCGCCACTTGTGATAATAATATCATAATTAATGCAACTCTCAAGAGCCTCTTTAATAGTTGAAATTTGATCTTTTAAAACACCTTTGTATTCACTTTCAAAGCCATTTTGGCTAAGTGCAGACATTATCCCAAAACCGTTTGCGTTATATACAGAAAGAGTATCGCAGCTATCCCACGGCTCATAAATTTCATTTCCGCTACTAAAGATAGCAATTTTTGGCTTTTTAATAACATTTACATAGCTAACACCTTGAGCAGCTAAAAGCATTATATTTGCTGGAGTTAGTGTTGAGTTTTTACTTAGTAAAAGCTTGCCAGATTTAATCTCTTCTCCAGTGATTTTTCTAGCGTTATTTGGTGGAGTATCTAGTGGAACTATTAAATCACCATTTTTATCCAATTTTTCATTTTCTATCATTACAACAGTATCAGCACCTTTAGGAAATATAGCTCCAGTCATAATCTTATAGCACTCATTTGGACCGATTTGATAGTTATTTTTATCGCCTGCTAGAATCGTTCCTTTGATTTTTAGAGGATTTTTAATATCAGCATAGGCAAAGGCGTAGCCATCAAGTGCTGAGTTATCAAATGCTGGAAGAGTTCTAGTAGCTATAATATCTTTAGCTACAACCCTATTAGTTGCCATATAAAGTGGCACAATCTCGCTTCCATTTAGCGCATTAATACTGCTAATTAAATCAAATACTTCATCAACTCTCATATCTTACTCGCTAAGTCTTTTTATATCAGCACCAATAGCTGTAAGTTTGGATTCTAAATTTTCATAACCACGATCAAGGTGATATATACGATGAATTCTAGTTGTTCCATCGGCTCTTAGAGCTGCAATTATTAGTGCTGAGCTGGCTCGTAGGTCAGTAGCCATCACATCAGCACCATTTAGGCTTCCTCCTGTGATGGTAGCAATATGAGTGTTTAGTTTGATATCAGCACCCATACGAGTTAGTTCACTAGCGTGCATAAAGCGATTTTCAAATAGTCTCTCATCAATACTAGAAACCCCATCGGCCACACAAGCAAGCGCCATAAATTGAGCTTGCATATCAGTTGGAAAGCCTGGAAATTCTGTTGTAATGATATTGCATGGCTTTAGCTTGCCATCGCTAATTATTTTGATTGAATTTGGACTAAATTCAAATTTCACTCCCATATCTGATAGCTTTGATGTGATAGCTACTAGGTGATCTGGGTTTATATTTTCTAATACAACTTTACCACCAGCAATTGCTACGGCACACATATAAGTGCCAGCTTCTATTCTATCTGGGATAACTGTTATATCATTTATATCTATTAAAGTTCTATTTGTACCATAAATTATAAGCTCGCTTGTACCAATACCTTCTATTTTAACTCCATTTTGGTTTAAAATTTCGCACAGCTGAACAACTTCAGGTTCTTTAGCGGCATTAAATATTTTTGTTACACCATTTGCTAAGGCTGCAGCCATTATGATATTTTCAGTACCAGTTACTGTAATTTTATCAAAAACGATATTTGCGCCTTTTAGACCATCAGTTGCACTAGCTATTACATAGCCATCTTTTATCTCTATTTTAGCACCCATTTTTTCTAATGCACTTAAGTGCAAATCAATTGGTCTAGCGCCAATAGCACACCCGCCAGGTAAAGATACCTCGCAGTGGCCAAATCTAGCAAGCAATGGCCCAAGCACTAAGATAGAGGCTCGCATAGTGCGAACGATATCGTATGTAGCTTTAGTTGAGCTAATTTTAAGCGTATTAATCTGTAGTGTTGAGCCGTTAAATTTGGCTATAGCACCTAGATTTTGGAGTAGTTTTATCAATGTTTTTATATCATCAACTTGAGGAGTATTTTGGATTTTTACTTGATTTTTAGCTAGAATTGTCATCGCAATTATTGGTAGTGCAGCATTTTTAGCTCCGCTGATTGATATTTTGCC
>NZ_JAGCNF010000061.1 GCF_017646085.1 Campylobacter sp.
CACGCATTGCGACAATCTCGCCAGGTTTTACCCCATTTTGCTTTAAAAATTGACTAAATTCAAAGATTTTATCACTTAAATTAGCATAGCTAAACTCTACATCATTATCAATAATTGCAACTGTAAAGAGTTATTTAAAATCTAACTGATATAAAAATAGCTTAAAGATTGATTTTAGCGATATTTGATGGTATTTTTAGCAAAATCAAACTAATAAATTTAGCTTTACACTTCTTTACATTTTCTTTCCATAAACTTTACAAAGTTTTTAAAAACCATTTAAAAGCCCATTAAATCGCTTTTAAATCCTAGAAGTATGAGCTACTACTCTTCCTATTATTTTGCAATTTTTTAAATCTGTTGCTTCTATCTTAATAGGTTCATACTTTGGGTTATCGCTAATGAGCGTAAGAGATTTTGTGACTGGATTTTTATCTACTCTTTTGACAAAAATATCGCCATCATAGTTTATCACATATATACACCCGCTAATAACGCTTTGTTCATTCTCGTAAGGATTTATATATAATAGTTCCCCGCCGTTTATAGTAGGCTCCATGCTATCACCTTTTGCGTTTATAATATGTAGGTTATTTAAAGAACCAGTAATCTTTAAAAATACACGCAAAAAATTTATATCAAAACTCATGACAATAGGAGTTTCATCATAATTTATAATTCCAGATCCTGCACTAGCGTAAGTATCTTCAAAATAAGGTATATTTATAATATCTTGTGGCTTTTTAAGGTTTGGAGTGTTTAAAGGGTTACTAGGAGACAAATTTTGCGACTTAGAGACATATTTATCTTGACTAGGAGACAAATTTGTATCTTGACTAGGAGACATACTAAGAGACATTTTATTATTTTGAAAATTACTAATATCTTTTTGAAGCGCATTCGCTATTTTTTCTAAATTCGCATAAGTAATATTGCCATTATCAGTTTCATATCTTTTGATACTTCCTAATGATACTCCTGAAAATTTAGCTAAATCATATTGAGTCCAACCTTTTTCTAATCGATACTCTTTGATTTTTTTAGAAAGTCGCATAAATTTACCTTTTAATCTTGACAAAGTCTCATAAATGAGCTATAATTTTGAAATCAATTTAAAAATTTTATCACAAAAAGATAAATTTAACAAATGCTATTTAAATTTTTATTGTTAAACCAAATTTTAAGGAGATAAAATGAGTAAGTTAAAAGAGCTAGAAGTGTGGCAGCGTCAAGCAAGAGACGCTTTAATAGCTAAGATGTTTTTAGAAGAAGATGCTACAGAGGTGTTTAAGAGAGAAAGGGAACAACTACAGGGATATGATTTGACCCCTGTAGTTGTGATTTTGTCTAGCGAGATTCGCAAACTTCGTCAATCATCTCGAGCGCTGTAATATACCTGTTTGTGATATATTCTACGCTATCTTGAAACAGTAAGTGTGGCTCTAATGATTTTTTAGAGGATATTTGGATTGCTTCGTTAAAGCATCCAAATTCTTCTAAAATTTTTATAGCTAGTTGCTCTTTAGCGTTTTGGCTTAAAGTTTCCATTTTAATGACTCCTTTGTGTAAGATTTGTTGGCAGTACAATTATATCAAAGGGGTCTTTAAAGTGGAATATTGGTTTAACAATAAAAATTCAAATAAAGGAGTAAAAGTGAGTAAAAAGATGAGTATAGCTAAGCTTGTAAAAGATAAAACAAAATATGACTTAAACGACTACTGTGATATGAGGGGGTTAAAGGTAAAAAGCTTATATAACGGCTATATAAGCAAAAAAGCGGCAAAAATTTTAAAAAAAGATGGGATAAAAGTAGCATAATATGTTGATAGATAGTAAGACTGCGGCTGGCGCGCTTGGAGTAAATAATAAGTCTGTAGAAAAGGCTTGTTTGCGTGCTACAAAAGCAAATAAAAATTTTTGTAAAATAAAGTCTCATATATGCAACTTTATTTATGCTGATGGTATAGGTCGCGGTGGCAAAGTCCTCCAAATTTGGCTGGATGATGAACTAATTATAGACGCTATAAAAAGAGGAGCGATAGCAGATGGGG
>NZ_JAGCNF010000062.1 GCF_017646085.1 Campylobacter sp.
AGCTTCAAAGTTATTTTTAACTAGCGGTTCAGCATCTGCTTGTGGTACGTGACATTGAACGCAGTTAAATCTTTCTGTATTTAGCTCTTTTGTTTTTTTACCAGTTGATAGGTACATATAGTGACTTTGTGGAGCTGGAATTGTACCCATTTCTTTAGCTGTTTCTGGCGTGTGGCATGTCAAACACATATTAGACTCTATTGTAATAGGCAACAAACCCTCCAAGCTATGTGGAATTAATGGCGGAGCATTTTCATAGCTTCTTTCATATACTTCATTGCTACCTGGCAGATCGCCTTTCCAAGTAATTACTGGATTTTTTACATTAGCTTCATCTTTAAGTTCCACACTTCTAAGGCCAATTTGTGTATCTTCTACTGCTGAGCCTTGTCCTGTGCTCAAATTACAAGCTGCTAAAACTAGTGCTGCAGTCGCACTAAGTAAAATATTTTGCAAACCCTTTTTCATTGTTCTCTCCTAAATTTTAATATACTAAAATTAAGTGCATCATCATCGCAAGCCTCTACACAACGTCCGCAACTTATACACTCACTTCTTATATTGCCGCTTTGCTTACCTACTATATCCAAGACTTGCATCTCTGGACAAACAACTTTGCACTTATTGCAATGAGTGCAATTTTTACTGTTGTGATAGATGCGTATTAAGCTAAATCTACTAACTAATGCCCAAAATGCTCCCAAAGGACATAAATGACCACATATTAATCGCTTACCTAAAAAAGCCTCTATACAAATAATTATGATAGCTATACTAATAGCCGATCCACTAAGATATACAACACCTCTAGTAAAAGCCCCTATATAGCTTATACTTTCAAAGGCTGCTATGCTAAATATAAAGCTAAATATCAAGCTCAGCGCAAATAGATAGTATCTTGAATTTGAACTTATATTGATTAAGTTTTTACCAATTTTTAGCTTTGTTCTTATGTATGCACCAAAATCTGTTAAAATATTTACCGGACAGACCCAAGAACAAAACGCTCTAGGCGCTATCAAAGCATAAAAAACAACCATAATCAAAGCACCAATTACGCTTACGCTACCTATACTAAATCCAGCTAAAAATAACTGAAGTAGAGCATATGGATCGCTAAGACCTATTACGCCAAAAATCTCTGAGCTACTTAAATTGCCTTTTAAGATATTAACGCCATATATATTACCAGCTATAAATAACCCTAAAATAGTTAATTGAACTACTCTTCTAGCAACTGTAAATTTCATAGCTCATCCTCATTTAGATATTTAATGCCTTTTTTACTATCTAGATGCATCTTAGTATCAACATCTTTTAGTTTTGCATCATCACCTTCTACCCAACCTTTTACATAGTTGTCGCCTACTTTACCAATTACCATATCTCTTGGCAGTACAGTTATCGCAGCTTTATCAGTTATGCATGCTAATTCACACTTGCCACATCCTGTACAATAATCACTATCAACTATAGGCAGCAAGAAAGCGTGTTTACCTGTTCTTTCATTGCGTTTATAATCTATCCATAAAGCTTTATCTATCAATGGACACGCACGATAACACGCATCGCACTGGATTCCAAAATACGCTACACAGTTTTTCTCATCAACAACTGCTACACCCATTTTGGCCATATTGATATCTAAAGCTCCATCTTTTGTGACTAACTTAGGATCTAACGCCTCAGTTGGACACTCGACTACACAAGGTATATCCTCACACATATAGCATGGAACATCTCTTGGAGTAAAAAATGGAGTTCCTATACCTACGCCACTATCTTTAAATTCAGCTAATTTCAGCGTATCAAAAGGACACGCCTCAACACATAGCCCGCATCTAATGCAACGAGTTAAAAACTCATCTTCATCTAAAGCTGCAGGCGGACGCAGTTTAAGTACAGGCTTAGCATTTGCATACTCTTTATAAATAAAAGAACTAGCAGCTAAAAGTCCAACTAAACTAAAACCCGTCTTTATAGCATCTCGCCTTTGCATTTTTACGCCTTATAAACTTTTACAGCACATTTTTTAAAGTCTGTCTGTTTAGATAATGGACATGTAGCATCTAGACAAACTTTATTAATATAGACATTTTCATCAAACCATGGCACATATACTAGACCTACTGGTGGTTTATTTCTACCACGGAAATCTACTCTAGCTTTTACTTTGCCACGACGACTTTCTACCCATACAACATCATTTTGAGCTACACCAAGTTTTTTACCATCTTCTTCATTCATATAGCAAAGCGCCTCAGGAACAGCACGATATAGCTCAGGAACACGCATTGTCATAGTACCACTATGCCAGTGCTCTAAAACCCTGCCTGTACATAACCATAATGGATACTCTTTATTTGGTGTTTCAGGAGCGTCCATAAATGGTCTAAAGAATATTTTGGCTCTATTTTTAATAGATGTCTTTTCAGAATTTGTTACTTTTGCTAAATTTCCGCTTGGAAGCGCTGCGCCTGCATTGCCGTAGAATGCAAAATCGCTATCTGGAGCAGCTTTTTTAGCATATACATCGTATTTAGTATTAAATCTCCATTGAGTTTCTTTACCATCGACAACTGGCCATCTTAAGCCTCTAACTTTATGATATGTATCAAAATCTGCCAAGTCATGAGCGTGGCCTACACCAAATTTTCTATACTCTTCCCATAGATATTTTTGAACAAAGAAGCCATAACCTTTAAATACATCGCCATCACTGCCAACTACATTTCTGCTATCACCATGAACTTCAGTATTATCAAATCCATTCATAACCGCATCATCTGCGCTATATGATTTAGCTTCTGCATTTGCAAATAATACATCATAAAGAGTTGATTCTGGAGTATAGCCAAATTTAGCCGCTTCATCTAGTACGCTTGGGATTGTAAGTTTATCATCTATTTTTTTCTCACCCCAAACCTCTTTTAGCTTAAAGCGTTTACTAAATTCCATCATTTGCCATGTATCACTCATAGCCTCACCTACTGGAAGTACTTGTTGTCTCCAGTGTTGAGTTCTACGCTCAGCGTTACCATATGCGCCCCATTTTTCATAAATCATAGCAGTTGGTAAAATAAGGTCAGCTACTTTAGCACTAATACCTGGATATGGATCACTTACTACGATAAAGTTATCCATATCACGTGCTGCTTTAATCCAGTGATTAGCATTTGCAGTATTGTGCCATGGGTTATTTACATGTACCCAAATAAATTTAATTTTACCATCTTCTAGGTCACGCATAATTTTCATATATGGCGCACCTGGTTTTGGATTTAGAGTTTTTGCTGGAAGTTTCCAAATTTTTTCTGTAATCTCTCTATGTTTAGGGTTTGCAACAACCATATCTGCTGGTAAGCGGTGTGAAAATGTACCAACTTCTCTAGCTGTACCACAAGCACTTGGTTGACCAGTTAAAGAGAACGCACCATTACCTGGTTTAGCTTGTTTACCTAGTAAGAAGTGTACCATATAGCTTTGCTCATTTACCCATGTACCACGAGTATGTTGATTCATACCCATTGTCCAAAAGCTTACTACTTTGCGTTTTTTATCTATATAGTAGTTTGCTAGAGTTTGAAGTTTTTTCTTAAACTCTTCTAAATCTTCATTATCATCACCTTTTGCTAGTTTAGCTACAAAGTCAAGAGTATACGGAGCTAAAGCTTTTTTGAAATCTTCAAAAGAAATTTGCCAATGTGCATCTGGAGCAGCTGTATTTTTATTCTCTATTGTATCACCAGCTTTCATACCTAAATATGCCAAAGTTACACCCTCAGCCTCTGTTAATACTTTTGATTTCTCTTTTGCAGCAGTATCAAGCTCGCTTGGCAAATATTTAGGGTGATTAATATTTGATCTCATACCATAGCCAATATCAACTGGACCAGTTGTAAATGTACAGTGTTCTTTTACAAATTTTTCAT
The DNA here is from genome assembly GCF_017646085.1 of Campylobacter sp. Lineage (GTDB taxonomy): Bacteria > Campylobacterota > Campylobacteria > Campylobacterales > Campylobacteraceae > Campylobacter. Next base: position 3,933 of record NZ_JAGCNF010000062.1, read on the forward strand.
CAATCGCTTCTGGGTGATTATATACAATCTCTCTAGCAATATAGTTCCAAATAGCTAGATCTGTTTGAGGTCTAAATATAATCTCAATATCAGCTATGTTTGAAGTTCTATTTGAGAATGTAGATAGGTTAATAACTTTTACATTATTAGGGCTTTGTAGTTTTCTATCACTTACCCTTGCCCATAGTACCGGATGCATCTCTGCCATATTTGCACCCCAACATACCACTGTATCAGTTAATTCAATATCATCATAACAACCAGCTGGTTCATCTATACCAAATGTTTGCATAAAACCTACAACAGCACTCGCCATACAGTGTCTAGCATTTGGGTCAATATTATTTGAACGGAAACCACCTTTAATTAGCTTAACAGCTGAATAACCTTCTTGAATTGTATATTGACCTGAGCCAAATACGCCAATACCAGTTGGTCCAAGCTCATTATAAGCTTTTTTAAACTGTTTTTCCATCTCATCAAACGCACGTTTCCAGCTAACCTCAACGAATTTACCATTTTTATCAAATTCACCTTTAGAGTTAACTCTTAGAAGCGGCTTAGTAATTCTATCCTCACCATACATAATCTTAGCATTAAAGTAACCTTTAATACAGTTTAGACCACGATTTACTGGAGCTAGTGGATCGCCTTTTACAGCAACGATTTTACCATCTTTTGTAGCCACAACAATACCACAACCAGTACCACAGAATCTACATACTGCTTTATCCCAACGCCAATCTTGTTCTTTGCTAGCAGCACTTAGTGCGCTAGGCGCAGTAAGACCAGCTGCTGAACAAGCAGCTGCAACAGCTGAGCTTTTAATAAAATCTCGTCTATCCATGTTCGACCTTTCTAAAATAATGTAGAATTGGTGTTATTATATACATTTATTTGTATTTTACTACTTAAAATTTTTTGATATATATAATTATTTATATAATATATTTTAATTAAATTTAGACTTTAATACTCTTTTTATATTTTTATTAAAATCAAAAAATATATGGTAAAATCGATATTTATTACTAATAATTATAAATTTAAATATTTTAAATTTATAAAATAATTGATATCTATTATCATAAATTTTTAGTAAAATTATAAAATTATATATAGCTATAAATTTAATAATTTAACTAAATTTATACAATAATTTATAAATTTTTAATATTTATAAGATAATTTTTTAATTTTAGATTAATTTTAAGAGTAGAAATAAAAAAGGAAGATAATAGGAAAATCTGAATTTAGATCACTCTAAATTCAGACAAAATTCACACATTAAACCTAAAATGCATCACATCGCCATCATTTACAATATAATCTTTTCCTTCTAGGCGCATCTTTCCAGCTTCTTTAGCTTTAGCCTCTCCACCACAAGCTATATAATCGTCATAGCTAATTACTTCAGCCCTGATAAACCCACGTTCAAAATCATTATGTATGACACTTGCTGCTTTTGGTGCTTTCCATCCTTTGCAGATTGTCCAAGCTCTTACTTCTACTACTCCTGCGGTAAAGTAGCTAATTAATCCAAGCTTAGCAAATGCTGTACGGATAATACACTCTAATCCACTCTCACTAGCCCCCAAGCTCTCTAGCATCTCTTTAGCCTCAGTATCATCAAGGCCAATTAACTCTTCTTCTATTTTAGCGCAAAGTTTAATTACTTCTGCACCTCGCTCTTTAGCATACTCTTTTACTTTTTTTACATATTCGTTATCAATAGCTATCTCATCTTCATAAACATTAGCGCCATATATCACCTCTTTAGCAGAAAGAAGTCTAAGTTCTTTATTTAAAGCTATAAAAACATCACTATCAAACTCACTAAAAGTTGCTGCGCTTTTGCCGCTATCAAGATGTTCAGATAGTGCTTTAGCGCACTCTAGACTCTCTTTAGCGCCCTTTACATTTGATTTAGCCTCTTTAGTTAATCTTTCTATTTTTTTAGTAAGCTGTTCAATATCTGCTAAAATAAGTTCTGTCTCAATAATTTCAATATCTCTAATTGGATCAACACTATTTTCTACATGTGTAACATTTGAATCATCAAAACATCTTACCATATGTAAAATAACTTCAGTCTCTCTAATATTTGAAAGAAATTTATTCCCAAGACCTTCACCCTTACTAGCACCTTTTACCAGTCCTGCAATATCAACAAATTCGATTACGGAGTGTTGAATTTTATTTGGTTGAACAATTTTAGCTAATTCATCTAGCCTTGGATCTGGTACTGGAACTATAGCTTTATTTGGCTCAATCGTACAAAATGGATAGTTAGCCGCCTCTGCGTTACTAGCCTTGGTTAATGCATTAAATGTTGTAGATTTACCTACATTTGGTAATCCTACTATACCTACTGATAAACCCATTATTTTTCACCTTTTTCATAATTTCTAGCTAATTTTTGTAAATAATATAAACACGCTCTAACCCCAGCGCCACTAGCACCAGTTGGATTACATCCCCAAGCTTTACCCACATATGCAGGTCCAGCTATATCAAGGTGTAGCCACTTATCTTTATATTCATCTTTTATAAATTTATCTAAAAATATCCCAGCCGTAATTGCTCCGCCATATCTACTTGAAGAGATATTTGATATATCTGCTATATCACTTTTAATTAACTCTCTTAAATGGTCATTAAACTCTAAAATTGTTAAATACTCGCCACTTTTGCTAGCAAAATCTTTAAATTCACTTTGCAACTCATAACTATTACCCATAACGCCACTAGTATATTCACCAAGACCAACTACGCACGCCCCAGTAAGCGTCGCCATATCTATAAGCAACTCAGGTTTTAGCTGGCTTTGAGCCCAGTCTAGGCAATCAGCCAACACTAGTCTGCCTTCAGCATCTGTATTTTTAACCTCTACAGTTATGCCACTTCTAGTAACTAATACATCATCTGGCTTATATGCGTTACCACCTATCATATTTTCAGTTACACCCAAAACTGCATGAATTTCAAATGGCAATTCCATCTTAGCAGCAGCTTTTATAATTCCCATTGCAGCTGCTGCGCCACTTTTGTCGCTTTTCATAGTTACCATATAATCAGCCGGTTTTAAACTTAGCCCACCACTATCATATGTAAGCCCTTTACCTACAAATACAATTCTTTTAATACTATTTTTTGGAGTATATTTTAAATGAATTAGGCGCGGCGGATGAACTGATGCTCTATTAACTGCTAAAAATGCATTCATATTTTGGCTTTTTAGGTAGTGTTCATCATGAACCACGCACTCAATATTAGCGCTCCCTAAACAAAAATCCTTAGCATCTTGAACCATCTTTTGCGGAGTATAAATCTCAGGTGTTTCATTAACTATATCACGAACAAAATTTGTTGCCTCAGAGATAATGCGAGCATGATCTAACCCAATTTGTGCCTCATCTATGGCTATTTTTTTACTATTATAATCCTCAGTTGATATTATTATTTTTTCTATTTTAATATCTTTTTTCTCGCTTTTATAGCGATCAAATTTATAATTAGCTAGTAAAAATCCCTCAGCAATCGCTTGAAAGCTAATCTTTGTACAATCTCCACTATAACTAGCAATCTTTACACTTGTTATATTTAACTCTTTTATCGCATTAAATGCCAAAGCGCTTGCTAAACGAATAGAATTTGGGGTAAGTTCTTTAATTCCGACATAAACTTTTCTCTTACTAGGCAAATTTAAAAGCTTATCACCTTTATATGAATGCAACTCAAAATCTGCTAAATCGGTTACAAACCTATGCCCTAAATCTTTATTCACAATAAAAATTATCTCATAATCAGCAGCAATATCAGCTACATTTTTATCTGCTAATTCAACAAGCATTTCTTCTATTTTTCCTTTCATTTAATATTCTTTTTTCCATATATTTTAAACCAAAAAATAGTGATGCTAAAAAACCACCAATAATTGGTACTGCTAGATACCAGTGAGACTCTGCCCAATCAATTCCAGCCCAAATAAGCTGCCCAAAATGCCAAGCTAGAAGTATAGTAATAGCTGCCCATGCCCAAGCACTTATTAAATTTATAAAGGCAAATTTTTTTGCACTATATCTAGTAATTCCTATACTCATAGGAATTACTGTACGAAATCCATACATATAGCGTTGAATAAATATTATTGGCCAACCAAATTTTTGCAATAACAGATGGGCTACAGCAAATTTACGACGCTGCTTTGTTAATTTCCTTTGAATATATTTTTTATTATAACGACCGATGTAAAAGTAAATTTGATCTCCTACAAATCCGCCAAGACCAGCTATAAAAATAATCAACCCTAAATCCACATGTCCCTCATGAGCAAAAATTCCACCCAAAATAAGCGCAAGCTCACCCTCTGCAATACACCATAAAAATATAATCAGATACGCCCAATTTTTATACTCATATAATAGACCTTTTAAAAACTCTTCCATAGTCTAATCCCCTAGCACTACATAAATAGGTCCATAGCCTTCAAGCTCTTTAATCCCACCAATATTTATATCAATAATAAAAGCAAGTTCGATTAAATTTGCACCAAGCTTTATTATCATCTCACATGCTGCCTTAGCTGTGCCACCAGTTGCAATTAAATCATCTATTAGCAAGACATTAGCACCGGGCTTATTACCAAAGGCGTCAATATGCATTTGCAGCTCATCAGTGCCATACTCTAGTGAGTATTTTTGTGAAATTGTAGTATATGGAAGTTTATTTGGTTTTCTAGCCGGAACAAAACCCACGCCAAGCTTACTAGCAAGTGCTGCTCCAAAGATAAACCCGCGACTCTCAATCCCGACAATATAGTCTAAATTCATATCCTTATATCGCTCATAAAGATGCTCTATCAAAAACTCAAATGCCTTAGCATCGCCTAAAAGCGTAGTGATATCTTTAAACAAAATCCCTGCTTTTGGAAAATCTGCAACATTTCTAATAGTTGAGCTTAAATACTCTTTTTGCTTAGGTGATAAAATTTTCATATTCTTTCCTTTTATTAACTCAATTAAACTCTATAAAAGTGCCTCTATCTTACCTTCAAGCTCTTTAATTCTAGCTCTTAGTTTGTCGTTTTCTATTCTGTATTGAGAATTTCTAGCTCTTAAGCTACTTACATCACTTTTAATTTTATTTAATTCATCAGTTAAAATATCGATATTTCCAAGGCTTCTTTGAAGCTGAACTTGCAATTTGCGAATTATTATCTCAGTATCATCTAGATTGTTCTTAACAAAATCACGCATAGCACGCTCTTTTTTAAGTAAAGTTTTATAATAAAATACCATAACAACCAAATAAAGGCTACAGCAGATAAAAAATGTATAAAAAATCCAATCTAAGAACATTGACATACTCCCAATTTTTCAACTCGTTTTTGATGCCTACCGCCACTAAATTCAGTAGTAAAAAACACTTCAACCATATCTTTGATAATCTCAGCACCAACTACTCTAGCACCAAAACACAATACATTTGCATCATTATGCTCTCTAGATAGTCTTGCAATAGTAGCATTATGACCCAAAGCACAGCGTATATGAGAAAAGCGATTAGCTGCTATAGATATACCAATCCCGCTACCGCATATTAGTACACCAAATTCATCATTACTTTTAATACTATTAGCTACTAAAGCAGCAAAATCAGGATAATCCACACTATTTTTTAGCATTATCAGTTCCTAAATCTATCACCAATACGCCCATATTTTCTAAAATACTCTTAACTTGCATTTTAGCCTCATATCCAGCGTGATCACTTGCTATATAAACCTGAGAAATATTCATCTAAACCTACTTTAAATTAAAATTATCTGATTATATCATATAAAATGATATAAATTTGGCTTTTAGCTAATCTACTTAGCCAACATATCTATTTTGCCATCTCTTCTAGACTACTTGCTAGGCGTCCGATACGATCCCAACGGATTTTATAGTTTTCATCATAACTCAAATATACAAACCACGGCGTCCCAACTATATATTTATAAGGTACAGAACCCCAAAATCTACTATCACTGCTATTTTCTCTATTATCCCCTACCATAAAGTACTCATTTTGTGGTACTTTAAAGTAATATGCGTTAAAACTTAAACCTGAAATTTTAGGTAACTCTGGTATCATTACCTCACTCATAGCAAAATCCACCATACCAGCAATAGTAAATGTATCAGCTTCTAATCCACCATAATTATCCTTATTAGTGTTATTATCATAGTGAATTCCAGCCATCTTATATGGCTCTTTTATAAATCTTTTACCACCTAATATTACAATATCAGCATCTTTAAATTTACTATTTATCTCATCATCACCACCGCTTGGACGTAGATACATTGCACTTGGAGCAAATATAACCTCGTCATTTCCAGTAGCAAAATTACGCTTTACATAATGAATTTTTGGGTCTTTTGGATAGCGAAAAACAACAATATCACCACGATTTGGCCCATCACCTGCAATTAGATGCCCATCACCATCGCTATCTGGTAAAACTGGAATTTCTACAAAAGGGATATGTGGCGTTGGAATTCCATAAGAAAATTTCTTTACAAATAGATAATCTCCAACTAAAAGAGTATTTTTCATAGAGCCACTAGGGATTACAAATGCCTGAGCGATAAAAAATATTATAAACAAAACTATAATTACTGTTCCAGTCCAACTACTACAAAAATTATAGAATTTCGATAAAATTTTTCTCAAAGCTTAACCTTTTAATTTTCTATTTTTTGCTGATTTTAGCGTATTACTAAGCAGCATCGCTATAGTCATAGGCCCTACTCCTCCTGGAACGGGAGTTATCATAGAACACTTTGGAGCTACATTATCATAATCGCAATCACCAACTAACTTACCATTATCTAAACGATTTATACCTACATCTATTACCACTGCTCCATCATTTACCATATCAGCAGTTAAGAAATTTGGCTTACCAACAGCTACAACAATAATTTCAGCATTTTGACAAACTTTTGCTAAATCTTTTGTTTTAGAGTGTGCGATAGTAACTGTGGCACCTGCATTTAGCAACAATGCTGCCATTGGCTTACCTACTATATTACTTCTACCTACTACTACGGCATTTTTACCACTAACTTCGATATTATACTCTTTTAAAAGCTCCATTATGCCAAGCGGGGTACAAGGAACAAATCCATCTAATCCGCTATTTAATTTGCCTACATTTATAGCATGAAATCCATCCACATCTTTACTTGGATCAATAGCTTCTAAAATTTTATTACTATCTATATGCTTTGGTAATGGCAGTTGAACTAAAATTCCATCTATACTATCATCTGCATTTAAAAGCTCAATCAAAGCTAAAAGCTCGTCTTGAGTAGTAGATTCAGGTAATTTATGAGCTACTGAACCCATTTCGCAAGCTATTGTAGATTTTTCTTTACTTGCAACATAAGTTTGACTAGCTTTATCTTCACCTACTAAAATAACTGCTAAAGTTGGAGTAATTCCCATATCTTTTAAAGCTATAGCTTCAGCTTTTACTCTCTCTTTTACTCTGTTACTTATCTCTTTACCATCAATTATTTGCATTTTTAATCCTTTTATGCATTTTTTAATTACAAAAATTGTATCATACCTAAATTCAAATTAAACTCAGGTGAGATTTATGAAATTTATTGGCTTTTTTTTGCTTTTTATTACTTTTGCTTTTAGTGAAGAGTTTATAACTGAGAGCGAATATGCTAAAATGCTATATAAAAACCCTCGTGGAATCGGCTGCGATAAGTGCCATGGAAGCAAAGGGGATGGCGCTTTGATAGTAAAATACAAAGCATTTAATAAAAAAACTAATAAATATGAAGAGAGATCTTTGATGGCACCACGCATAAATAATCTTGAATTTGATAAATTCAAATCTGCAGTCACAGACTCAAAAGGCATTATGCCATCATATTTTCTTACTGAAAATGAGATTTTAAATTTATTTGAATACATAACATCATTTAATAAGGATAAAAAAGATGAAAAATAAAGATAAATTCCTAGAAGCGCAACAATATATCCCAGGTGGGGTAAATTCACCAGTTCGTGCATTTGGCTCAGTTGGTTCTGATCCGTTAATTATTGATAAAGGTGAGCGTGAGTTTATCTATGATATTGATGGTAATGAGTATATTGATTATGTTTTAAGCTGGGGACCATTAATCTTTGGTCACTGCGATAAAGATATAGAAAATGCAGTTATTAATGCTGCTAAAAAGGGATTAAGTTTTGGTGCTCCATGCCTTCTTGAAACTGAACTTGCTAAGTTGGTACTATCTAAGTTTCCACATCTTGATAAGATTCGTTTTGTAAGTAGCGGAACAGAGGCTACAATGAGCGCTATTAGATTAGCTCGCGGATACAGCAAAAAAGATGGAATTATTAAATTTGAAGGTTGCTACCATGGTCATAGCGATGGCTTGCTAGTAAAAGCTGGAAGTGGGGCTACAACATTTGGTTACTCAAGCAGTCTTGGTGTTCCAAATGATATAGTTAAAAATACTCACCTAGCAAAATATAATGATTTAAATAGTGTTGAAGAGTGCTTTAAAAACGCAGATATTGGCGTTATAATCGTCGAACCAATCGCTGGCAATATGGGGCTTGTGCCTGGTAGTGATGAGTTTTTAAATGGACTTAGAAAAATCTGCGATGAAAAAGGTGCTGTACTAATTTTTGATGAAGTTATGAGTGGATTTAGAGCAAGCGCAACTGGAAGCTATGGATTAAATAAAATTAAAGCTGATATAGTAACCTTTGGTAAGGTTATTGGTGGCGGGATGCCATGTGCAGCATATGCTGGAAAGGGTGAAATTATGAATTTAATAAGCCCACTTGGCGGCGTTTATCAAGCTGGCACTTTAAGTGGAAATCCAGTCGCAATGGCTGCTGGTTTAGCCTCGCTAAATAAAATTTATGCTGATGAGAATTTATTTATTAATTTAGAAAATAAGAGCAAATTTATAACTCAAGCAATGCAAGAAGCAGCTAAAGAAAATGGTATTCCACTACAAATAGATGTAAGAGGTTCTATGTGGGGATTTTTCTTTAATGAAAATCCAGTAACCAACTACGCTCAAGCACTAAAAAGCGATACAGATAGATTTGCTAAATTCCACGCTCAAATGTTAAAAAGAGGAATTTATCTAGCGCCAAGCCAGTTTGAGACTTGCTTTGTTTGTGAGCCGCTTAGCCAAGCTAGTTTAGACAAAACCGCACAAGCTATAAAAGAGAGTTTTAAAGCGCTATGAGTGATAAAAGTAAAAAGATAAACACAGCTATAAAGGCAGCCGATAGTCTAAGTCTTGGAATCTCCATAGTTGTAGCGATCTTAATGGGATTTGGTATTGGCTGGGGATTAAAAGAGTTAACAGGTTCAAACTGGGGATTGGGTATTGGAATCTTTATAGGCGTTGGCGCAGCGATAAACAACATATATAAAGCCTACAAATCTCAAGTAAAAAGCTACGCTGAATTTGATAAAAAAGTAAAAAAATGAAATTTAAAAATTTAGCTTTTTTTTATCTGATTTTAGACGCTATTTTAATTGCTATTAGCTCGGCTTTTGGGGCAGTTGCACTTTTAAATTCACAAGTGGCCTTTATTTGCTCTACGCTTATTTTATTTGCTAGCTACTTTGGATATAAAAGTAGAGTTGAGAATAAAAGTGTTAATTATCAATTAAGCGAGCAAGAACTTGAGCTTTTTGAAGATAGCGAAGATGAGCAAATTCAAAACAATGATAGCGATATAAATTCAGACAATTTAAATACTGGTATTACAAATTTAAATGAGAAAAATTTTACTAACAAAAGTGATAAAAAACCGGCTAAATTTCGCAAAATAGATATTCTAGGTGCTTTTAAACCGCTTAGGCTGCTTAGCTATTTTATTTTAATTATTGCCTTTTTTGTTTTGCTTAGACACGGAATTTTAGAACCAATCGCATTTTTAGCCGGACTTGCTTTAATGCCTCTTGGTGTATTTTGCGCTGGAGTATTTTATGGCAGGAAGTAAAAGAGCTATAACCTCACTTAGTGCTTTATTTATAGGAGTTAGCTTTATATTTATAGCTAGTGGGTTAGTTGTTAGTTCTGCTGGAGTTCTACTAAATGAATTAGGAGCTTCAAATACGCAAATTGGCCTTATTACTTCTTGCTTTTTTATGGGAGCGCTTACTTGTACAATTATATCTCATAGGTTAATTTCACATGTAGGACATATGAGAGCCTATGCTATATTTACTGCGCTTTTTGCCATTTCAGCCCTACTTCATGATATAAGTGAAAATCTTATATTTTGGGCTATTTTAAGATTTATGCTAGGGTTTTGCTATTATAGTATTGTATTAATTGTAGAGAGTTGGTTAAATGAAAAGATTTCAAATTCTGTTCGCTCAAGGGTACTTGGATTTTATGAAATTATCTTTTATAGCGCCTTTGCCATTGGTGCTGTGATTATGAGTATGGATTTAAGCACTACGAAGGTATTTTTAATTGGCACAATTGCAATCATTTTAGGTTCAATTCCATTAAATTTTCTTAAAATCAAATCACCTAAAATACCAAAAGCAATGAGTATTAGCTTGCCTAAAATTTACAATATAGCCCCTTTAGCACTTGCTACAAGCATTATTGCTGGCCTTACAATGAATGGATTTTTCTCAATGGCTTCACTATTTATAATAACCCAAGGCTATACCCCAGCACAAGCTGGAATTTTTATAATTATTGGAATGAGTGGCGGATTTATGGCACATACTATATTTGGAACTATTTCTGATAAATTTGGTAGAAAGTTTGCTATTATTTTAGCCTCTAGCATAGCACTTCTAGCGTGCCTTATATTTATATTTATTAACCCAGGTATTGCTTTGCAATATCTTATTGTTTTCTTTTTAGGTTTTGGAATATTTGTACTTTACGCACTAGCATTAGCTAGAGCTAATGATGTCGTAACGGATAAAACTACTTATGTCGAAGTTGTAAGAGCTTTACTATTTAGCTATCTAATAGGCTCATTTTTATCTACAATAGTTATAGGGTTTTTAATAAACCAATTTGGCGCTACGGCTTTTATATATTACTACATTACGCTATTGGCATTTTTAATAATCTTTGCTACATTTCAAAAAAATGTACCCAAAGATCAAGAGGTGGCATTTGCTCGCCATGGTGGTCATAGTGTGATTTTTGATGAGTTAAATGATGATAATAGTAAATAATACCCCAACCCAACAACCAACCCAAACCAAAGATGATAAAAAATCATCTAAAGAGACTAGCAGTACAACTAGCTTAAATGATGGCAAAACCATTTTAAAGCGCCCTACTCAAGGAATAGTAATAGAGCAAACTAAGCTGGATTTAGAACTAAATAAATTTAGCTCTAAGCTACTAAATGCACTTAAGGCCAATATCGATGATGGAACATATAAACAAAATGCCTTAGCCCAGATAAAATCATCGCAAGTAGCACCAAATTTAGCCAAAGATCTAGCCTCTCTTTTAAATTCTATAAAATCAGACCCTAAGCTAAGTCAACTTGGTGCAAAGCTTGAAAGTTTTATCAAGCCAGTTGAACATATTAAAACAACAAACATTGCCCAAACTATCAAAGATACTGGCATAATGCTAGAGGCTAAACTCGCCCAAACTCTAAAGGCTGAAATTTTACCATCAAGCATTAAAGAGCTTTTATCGCTGATGAAAAATACTACTAATAAAGATCTTACGCTAGCCTTTATGGGTCTTGCAAATGCTAAAGAAAGTAGCCCACAAGAGAGCTTTAATGCGCTTTTAGAAATTTTACAAAAAAATAAATTAAAAAATAACCAAATTGTACAAAATTCAAATTTTAAGCCACTTTTAGAGGCAAATGCTAAGCTAGAACATATGGCGAAATTCCTTGATAAAATCGCATATCAAATTCAAACTAATCCCAAAAATTCACTCTCAATAGAGCAAAATATATCACGAGCTATAAATCAAGGTCAAAATATAATCAAAAATATAGAAACTTCGCTATCACAGATTAATTTTAACCACCCAAATTTAAAAAATGTCAAACCTCTAAGTACACAGCTAGGCCAAATGCTTCTAGATATCAAAGCTGAATTAAATTCACTAAAATCCAATATAAATAATCCCGCTCTTGATATAAAAGAATTCAAGCTATCAAACAATATAGCAGCCAGTGCTAATCGCCTCTCAGCTATGCTAGAATCTACACAGCTAAGCCAGATCAATAGCACCACAATAGCACAAACCGCTCAATCTACGCCAAATTTAGAAAGTCTAATAAACGGTCTAAATCAATCTCAAAATAGCACAAATTTAAGCAATTTCATACAACATATTAACACTGATGCTAATAATCTAAATCTACAAGATAAACTCTCTATGGCTGCTAGAAAACTATCAAATATTATTAACTTTTTTGATAAAAATAGCCAAGATGCTAAAAGCCATCTAGCTGAACTAAAAGGATTGATAAAAGCTACAAATTTAGCTAAAGCAGATATAGCAAATATCACTCCAAATGATAAAAATCTAGCTGCTCAAACACTACAAAATGATGTTAAAGCCACACTTTTAGCCCTAAAAGAAGCCACAGCCAATCAACCAAATCAGGCTGCGCTAAATCAGAATATAAATAGGCTTTTAACTCAAATCGAAATGCACCAGTTAATTAGCTATGCACAAAATTCGCTTCAAACATACTTACCATACTCATGGGATGCACTTGAGAGTAGTAGCGTAGCTTTTAAACAAGGTAAAAAGAAACGTTTCTACGCTAAAATTGATCTAAATTTTACTCATTTTGGCAATGTTGATATCGTAATTGCCTTAAGCGATAACAAATATATCGATATTAGTATTGCTACTGGTACGGCTGAATTTAAAAACCTAATCCTAAGTGCTAGTAAAGAACTAAAAAGCGCAATCACTGGATTAGGATTAATAGTTAGTAGCTTTTCTTTGGCTCATAAACCTAAAAAAGCCCCATATCATCAAGCTGACAGGGCATTTGATTTTGGATTTAACAAAAAGGCATAAGATGGCAAAAAAAATTAAAAAGGCAGTTGCTCTAGGTTATAATAAAGATAAAAACAATGCCCCAATGGTTTTAGCTAGCGGCAAAGGTGAAGTAGCCAATAAAATCATTGAAGCAGCCAAAATTTATAAAGTTCCCATTAGAGAAGATAGTGATTTAGTCGAAATTCTAAGCAAAGTTGATATTAATCAAGAAATTCCACCAAATTTATACAAAGCCGTTGCTGAAGTATTTAGTTTTTTATATCGTACTACTAAGATAAAAAAATAAATTAATTAAATTATGGATCTAAATTTAATCCAAAATTTAGATCCCAAGTAAAATCAAGCTCACTGCCATCACAACCATACCACCAACTAAACCATATAAACTATCATGTGCCTTATCATAACTCCTAGCTGCTGGCAAAAGCTCATCAAAGCTAATAAAAACCATAATTCCAGCAACAACACCAAAAACACTAGCCATCACTATCTCATTCATAAAAGGCATCAATATCAATGCTCCAACAATTGCACCAATAGGCTCAGCAAGTCCTGATAAACACGAATAGGCAAAAGCTCGCTTTTTATCTCCAGTAGCATGATATATTGGCAATGAAACTGCTAGCCCTTCAGGAATATTATGCAATGCTACAGCCCCAGCAATTGCTAGCCCAAAACTTAACGACTCAACGCTACTAATAAATGTCGCAAATCCCTCTGGAAAATTATGTATCGCAATAGCAAAAGCAGTAATAATCCCAGTTCGTTTTAAGCGCTTTAAACTCTTTTGACTAATTCCTGGATGATAAGTTGGGCGCGGCTCATTACTTTTTGGCAGTGGGCAAAATTTGAGCTCATCAAGGCTATCTTTTGGTTCATGAGGATTTAAATCACTTGGAATAAATTTATCAATTAAAGCAGTTAAAACTATTCCACTAAAAAATGCTAAAAGTCCTATAAACTCAGCATTTTTACTTTCAAAAATTCTAGCAAAATCGTCCATCGAACTAGGCAAAATCTCCATAAATGAGATATAAATCATCACTCCAGCACTAAATCCAAGCCCAATACTAAGAAGCCTATAATCATCCTTTTTACTAAAAAATGCAATTACTGCGCCAATTGAAGTAGAAAACCCAGCAAAAAGCGTAAGCAAAAATGCATATAAAAGCTGTATAAAACCAAATTCCATCTATATATCCAAACAATAATTTTTATTATTAATATAGCTAAATTTAGCTTTAAAAATACTCAAATTTCTATCTTTTACCAATTTTATATTTTATTTACATATTTTTTGTTATGACAATAAAATATAAAAACTTATAAAATGAAAATATTAACTATTTTAAATTTAAAAAATAAAACTAAATCAAATAATTATTTATAAAGATAAATTTATATTATCTTTTCTTTAATATTATTATCTCTATCTTTATTTAATATAATCTATTATTAATTTAGAATTTCAAATTTAATACTCTTAAATTTAGTATAGCTTAATTCAGCATTTTGAGAGCTTATAAATTTAAATTATCGTATATTTTTATTTATATCAGATGTATCATGATGATTTTTATATTTATAAATTCCCTATTTAAGCCTACTATTATAGAGCTTCTCATCATATGTCACAGCAAATTTTATACTATAATTTTTAGATTTTTTTATAATGTGTCTTGAACCGCTAACTATTTAACTTTTTATTCTTTTTAGTATCACTTTTGCTATAGCTAGTAGTTAAAACCACCATATCGTTAAATAACGCCTGTAATCTATCTCTTTACACACATCCACTCATTTGTTCTTTAAAATTTAAAGCATCTTTATAATATTTACTAATAATCAATCCGCAATTAATAGATATTTGGTTTGCCAAATCAGTATTTTGTTTAGGGGTAATCTCTTTTCTCCTACTTGGTAAAATCGTAACTGTTAGCATATTAAATTTAAAGCATCCCTATAGGCAATACTATCATATCTAAGAGCTAACCCACTTACAATCACAACTCCATTTTGTACAAATTTAAAAACGATACATACAAACACTCATCA
>NZ_JAGCNF010000063.1 GCF_017646085.1 Campylobacter sp.
CTTCACTCAAGGGGCTCAAAACTTTTACCCAGCACAAAGCGGCTCATATACTGGCGAAATAGGTGCTCAAATGCTAGAGGAGCTTAATATCACTACTGTAATGATCGGTCATAGTGAAAGACGCGCCCTAGGCGAAGATGAGCCATTTTTAAAAGCGAAATTTGACTACGCCGTAAGTAAAGGCTGGGATATTATCTACTGTATTGGCGAAGATGATATTACGCATATGAATGGAAGCACTAAAGAGTTTTTAGCCGATCAGCTAGCAAACATTGATCTAAATTATGAAAATTTAGTAATTGCCTATGAGCCAATCTGGGCAATTGGTACTGGACAAAGCGCTAAGGTTGAGTTTATAGCCGAAATTTTAGATTTTATATCTAGTAAATGCTCAGCTCCACTTCTATACGGTGGTAGCGTCAATGCGTCCAATATAGATCAAATAGCAGCGATAAAATCATGTGATGGAGTTCTTGTCGGTACTGCTAGCTGGGAAGCTCATAAATTTTTAGATATTATCAAAAAGGGTTAATAATGATTCTAGAGGGTAAAAAAGGTTTAATAGTCGGCGTAGCAAATAAAATGAGTATAGCCTATGGCATTGCTCAAGCTTGTAAAGCTCAAGGCGCCCAGCTTGCTTTTACATTTTTAAATGATGCAATCAAAAAAAGAGTAGAACCAATCGCAACTGAGCTTGGTAGCTCGCTAATTTATGAACTAGATGTAAATAATCAAGAACATCTTGATAGCCTAGCTGATAAAATTGCAGCAGATTTTGGTGAGATTGACTTTGTAGTGCATGCTGTAGCTTTTGCTCCTAAAGAGGCTCTTGAAGGTGAGTTTATCAATACTACAAAAGAGGCTTTTGATATTGCTATGGGTACTAGCGTTTATTCTCTTATCTCTCTTACTCGTGCAGTGCTTCCAGTGCTTAAAAGTGGCGGTTCTATCTTGACCCTTAGCTACCTTGGCGGGGCTAAATTTGTCCCACATTATAATGTAATGGGTGTAGCAAAAGCAGCGCTTGAGAGTTCTGTACGCTACTTGGCTCATGACCTTGGTCAAAGAGATATCCGTGTCAATGCTATCAGTGCTGGACCTATCAAAACCCTAGCAGCTAGCGGAATTGGTGATTTTAAAATGATTTTACACTGGAATGAATGCAACGCTCCACTTAAACGCAATGTAACCATAGAAGATGTAGGTAAAAGCGGTATGTATCTATTAAGCGACCTTGCAAGTGGTGTAACTGGTGAGGTGCATTATGTAGATGCTGGGTATAATATTATGGGTATGGGTGATGTAGCAACTGATGCCTTTGGCAATACAGTTTTAGCCTGGGATGCTAAATAACCTTAGAGCCAAATAAGGCTCTAATACTCATAGATTACTATTTTTGAGTAATCATATGGTTAGTAACTTAGAAAAAAGAAGCTTTATATAAGTTTATAATACACTACCCACGCATTTAAGCGTGGGTTGTTTAAAACATTGTAACTCCAGCTAATTGAATAAACAGACTAGATATATATGCAATAAATAAAAACCATAAGAAAAAAGATACTAATTGATTAAGAAACTTATACCATAAAAGTTCATCATTAGCATACTTATCTTGTTTTTGAATTTTAGATATTTTATAATATAGTATAAACTTTAGAATAAATAATATAGGCATACCAAATATTATTAGCACACCGTAAATACCAAATGCAATTTCACCAAAAACAAAAGACAACAATATTGTTACTGCAATTGGAGAAATAATCCAAAATATTTTAATTTTGCCAAATATTTCAAAAAAATCTTTTCTTTTTTCTGTAGCCATATCAGATAATCCATATATTGGTTGTGTATCTTCGTGTGAAAATAATGCCATATCAA
>NZ_JAGCNF010000064.1 GCF_017646085.1 Campylobacter sp.
ATAAAAGGCCCCACCACTAGCAGTGATAATCAACCTGTTAATTTGCACTTGTTCCTTAAGCAAAAATTTAAGCCCAAAATGCTCACTATCAATTGGCGTAATCTTTGAACAATCCAAAAACTGTCCACCAGCTACTAGGCTCTCCTTATTAGCTAATGCTAAATCAAATCCCAATCTAAGCGCAATAACACTAGGCAAAAGACCATCAAACCCTACAAATGCATTAATTAGCCTATCTCCATGGCTACTTTCATCACATGCTTTTAAAAAGTTTTCTATACCATCTTTTTTACTAAAGACGAATTTATGATCTACTTGTGCTTTTAGGCTATCATCATCTATATATACAAGCTTTGGGGCAAACTCAGCAATTTGTGAGTTTAACACTTTAACGCTACTTTTACATGCAAGTGCATTTACTTTTAATCCATATTGTCTGGCTAAATTTAGCGCATTTGTTCCAATGCTTCCACTACTGCCTAAGATTATCATACTAGCACCATATACATTGCTAAAACTCCAAATAGATACCCATCCATTCTATCTAATAATCCACCCTGTTCACCTAGTATTACACCGCTATCTTTAACGCCAGCTAAACGCTTTAAATAACTCTCAAATAGATCTCCAAATATCCCAAAAATTACCACACTAACTGAACATAAAATAACAATTAAAAAGTCTATATCCATCAAAAATAACCCAGCAGCCACACCAAATACAGACCCAATCACAAATCCGCCTACAACACCTTCAAGAGTCTTATTTGGGCTTGAAGCACTAAAATTTCTTTTGCCAAAAAATTTTCCTATAAAATAGGCCCCACTATCACTAGCCACCACGCTAAAAATAAGCCAAAATAGTGCTGCAATTCCATAACTTTGATAAATTGCAAAGAGCATAAACATTGGTGCAGTTGGATATATAAATGGCAAAATTATCTTTAAATTCTCATTTTTAGTATAAGCTAAAATACTTGCTACTACAATCAAATTTAGAAGTATTATCTTAAAAATATCTTGAATTCCACCAACAAAAGGTAATAGTGTAAAAAACGCCACTGCAATCACTGCAAGCGACTTTTCCTTAAGTCCATAAAGCTTTAGACTCTCTAGCACAGCAATAGCCAAAAGTGCGCCAAAAATAGCAAAATTTAGCCAAAAAATATCTAGCACCACAACTGCCAAAAACGCCGCAAACAAAGCGACCCCAACAAAAATTCTCTTTTTCATAAACCATCCTTAAAAGCTGTGATTTTACCCAAATTTAGCTAAAATTTAACCAAATTTAGTTGATGAATTTGGCTACTGTTTGGCGTTTATTATATGTATCAAAATATTTTATCTTAACCTTTCCAGCCCTATTTGGTAGCTTACATTGCAAAGCCCACTGCCTTACTACTCTATCTAGTAAGTTGCTAACTCCATCAATGCGACAGCTCTCTATCCTCTCTCCATCAAAACTTACTATAACATTACTTGTGCCAGTTCCATAAATATATGCCCCAAGCATTCCACGCTTAGCTACTACAATGTCTATTTTGCTGATATCTCCAGCTTGTAATGCTATACAAAAAAGCGCTAAAAATATATATCTCATATTACACCACTATATCTAATCTTTTAAACTCAATCCCATCCATCTCATCAAATTCACCATCGCTACTCTCATCAAGCTCAAATTCATCGCTTTCTTTATCATTGTGCTTTGGCTTGTGATTTTGTTCATTTAAATCCTCTTTTTGCGTCTGCTTTTCATGCTCATTTTCTGGATCAATTCTATAACTCTCCTCAGTTGGGCGAGTCTCTTCGACCTCTTTTTTCTTTTCAGCTGACGCTGCAGCATTCATTGCCATTTGCATATCTAACTTAGATTGAAAATCGCTTTGAACAGATGCTGCAACTGGAGCATTTTGATTTACATATATCATACTTGCTACTGGACCTATTGCCATGATTTTACCTTTTATTTTTATATATTCTACCAAGTAGATCGGCAAAATTTGTAAATATTTGCAAATTTAGCGCTCAAAATTAATAAAAAAATGTTAATATTTGCATTAATTCTTATAAAAGGGAGAATATGAAAATAGTATGTCTAGATGCTGATACGCTTGGCAATGATGTAGATTTAGATGCTGTATTTGGCAAATTTGGTGAGTTTATTAGCTATAATATGACTGATGCAAGTCAGACGATTAAGAGACTTCAAGGCGCTGATATCGTACTAACAAATAAAGTATTAATCACAAAAGATGTTATAGCTCAAACAAGCTTAAAGCTAATCTGTGTAACTGCGACAGGAGTAAATAATATCGACTTAGAAGCCGCAAAAGAGGCTAATATTCCAGTTAAAAATGTTGCAGGCTACTCTACAAATAGCGTAGCTCAGCAAACTTTTGCAAATATTTTAGCTCTTAGAAATAGTACAAGCTACTATGAAAATTATGGCAAAAATAGTGATGGATGGGCAAAAAGTCCAATATTTGTAAATTTAGATAGGCCAATTTTTGAGCTTAGTGGTAAAAAATTTTGTGTAGTTGGTCTTGGCACAATCGGCCTTGAAATAGCTAAAATAGCTCAAGCTTTTGGCTGTGATGTATGCTACTATTCAACAAGTGGAAACAACTCAAATAGCGAATTTAAAAGAGTAAGCTTTAAAGAGGCTTTACAGTGCGATATAATAAGCATCCACGCTCCTCTTAATGAAAATACAAAAAATTTATTTGATGCTAATGCCCTAAATCAGCTCAAAGATGGCACAATGCTTGTAAATAGTGGGCGTGGCGGCATAATAGATGAAGAAAAAATAGCTCAAATTATAGATGAGCGTGAAATTTATTTTGTTACTGATGTGCTTGAAAAAGAGCCAATTAGAGCCGATCATCCGCTACTAAAAGTAAAAAATAAAGATAGATTAATGATTACTCCGCATATTGCATGGGCAAGCGTAGAGGCTAGAAAAAAATTAATTGAGCTAAGTGCTAAAAATATAGAAGATTTTATAAAGGGGTAAAAAATGGCTGATGAACATAGCTTTGATATAAGTGCAAGTGTTGATATGATGGAGGTCAAAAACGCTTTAGAAGTAGCCAAAAAAGAGGTTGCCAATCGGTTTGACTTTAAAGGATTAAAAGCTGAAATTGAGCTAAACGAGAAAGATAAAACCATTACTCTTTTAAGCTCGAGCGACTCTAAAATAGACGCACTAAAAGATATAGTAATAAGCAAATTAATCAAACGAGAAATACCACCAGTTGCACTTAGTGAAAAAAATAGAGAAAATGCAAGTGGTGGCAATACAAAATGCATACTAAAACTAAATGATACCCTTGATAGCGACAATGCTAAAAAGATTACAAAAGCAATAAAAGAGGCTAAAATCAAGGTAAATGCATCAATTAGAGGTGATGAAGTAAGAGTAGTAAGTAAGTCAATCGATGAGCTTCAAAATACAATAAAGCTAGTAAAAGGTTTAAATTTAGAACTACCACTAAGCTTTAAAAATCTAAAATAAAAGGGCTAAAAATGAAATTAAAAAAATTAATTACAGCATTCTTGCTTTTAGTAGCAGTAGGGGCAAATGCTATTACTGAAGGTAAAGAGTATATAAAACTACCTTCTCATGCACAATTTAAAGATGCGCAAAATAGCGTTATAGAGATTTTTAGCTATGGATGTATCCACTGCTATAATCATTTTAGAGCTGGAACATTAAAGTTTGTATCTGAAATCTTGCCAGATCTAAAATATGATGAGTGGCAAGTGCGCCAAATGGGGGAATTTGGCTTTTTAATGAGTGAGGTTTTAGGCTATGCTAAGAGTATAGATGAGAAAAATGGTATAAATAGCCTAAGTGCAAAATCAAATTTTCACCAAGTATTAAAAGGCTTTTTTGAAGATGCTTTTGTAAATAAAAAAACATATAAAAATGGCGAAGAGTTCTACCAAAGAGCTATAAGTATTTTAAAAGCAAATGGCGTACAAAATGTCAGCATACAATCTATATTAAACTACGCAGATTCTAAAGAGGGTAAAGAGTATGCCAAACTCACTGATCAAGCTTTAGAAGTTGCTAAAATTAGCGGTACTCCTGGATTTGTAGTAAATGGTAAATACCTCATCAATATCGAACATGTAAATAGCCAAGAAGAGCTAGTAGAGGTAATTTCTGAACTTATAAAGATAAAATAGCTTAAAAATTTAATATTTAATTTAAAATCTCTGCTATAATTTGCCATTTAAATCAATTTTAAAGAGTTATAGCAGATGAAACCTCTCTCCATAGTTCAAAATTTAGCACTTAAATATGCAAAATATTCACTAAATAGATCTTTAAAAACTCAATTAAATTTAGATATTTTAGCGCATAGCACGACTAAAATTCCAGATCCAAATATAAACTATATGCTATATGCACACATACCATTTTGTCACACTTTTTGTCCATATTGTTCATTTCACAAGTATGCTTATGATAAAAATATTGCTAAAGAGTACTTTAATAATCTTCGCCAAGAAATGAAACAAATCCATACATTAGGATATAAATTTAATTCAATGTATGTTGGTGGTGGCACAACTCTTATAGATGAAGATGAACTAATAAAAACCTTAGAGTTAGCCAAAAAACTTTTTAACATAGATGAAATCTCATGTGAAAGCGATCCTAGTCATATAGAACCTACAAATCTTAAACGTTTTAAAGGATTAATTGATAGAATAAGTATTGGTGTACAAAGCTTTAATGATGATATTTTAAAACGTGTTGGAAGATATGAAAAATTTGGCTCAAGCACCAATCTAGTAAAAAAACTAAAAGATGCAGTTAATATCTTGCCCGTTACCAGCATAGATCTGATCTTTAACTTTCCAAATCAAACCAAAGATATGCTACTAAATGATATAAATCTAGCCAAAAGTATTGAAGCGCAGCAGATTACATTTTATCCCTTGATGAAATCAAATTTAACCAAAGCCAAAATCGCCTCTAGCCTAGGCAATAACTATAAAGATAATGAGTATGAGGACTACTCTATTATAGAGGAGAATTTCAAAGATTATCATAAAAATAATGCCTGGTCATACGCTAAAGAAAAAACTAATCTAAATGATGAATATGTAAGCTCAAATCACGAGTATTTAGGAATTGGAAGTGGCGGGTTTAGTTTTCTTGGCGGAGAGCTTTTTGTCAATGCATTTAATCTACAAAAATATAATGAAAAAATTCAAAATGGCAAAAGTTCAATAATTGCTCGTTGCGAATTTAATCTAAAAGAGCGAATCAAATATCTATTTTTAACCGAAATTTTTAGCGGATTTATCGATATTGATAAATTTAATCAAACTAATAATACAAATCTACTTAAAACTCTAAATTTAGAGCTTAAACTCTTAGATATTATCGGTGCGATAAAAATTCAAAATAACAGTATAAAATCAACTCAATTTGGTAGATATTTATGGCTTAGTTTGATGAAAGAATTTTATACTGGAATGGATAAAGTCAGAGCTATTTTCAAAGATGATGCAAAGCTTAAAAATAGCTCAAAAATTAATATAATGAAGAGTTAAATTCAAACTATTTTTGAATATATTTTATATTTGCTTTTACCTTTAATTTATTAAAATAATCCATTACCGCAGCCTCTTTTTCTTGGGCTACCATTGCATTTACCACGGCCTGTTCTACCGCTTCAAATGGCGGTAAAACTGAGCCACTTTTAGCCACTATATAAAATCTTTCTAACCCCATTGGTCCTTCTAAAATCGGTGTAAATTCACCATTTGGAGTAGTATTAAAGATATAAACTAACCCCGGGGCAATCTCAGATGAACTTAGACTTAAATTCTCTTTTTGTACTCCGTTTATTTTTGCTTTATAATCTTTAGCTTGCAAATTTAAAGCCTGCGGATCATTTGAAGTATAACGAATTAGGCTAACCTTATCAAATTGCAAAAACATTCCAGGATTATTTTCATAAAATCTTTTAGCATTTTGTGGGGTGATATTTTGGTTTGGAGTATTTAAAATTCCAGCATAAAGCTTCTCTTTTTTAATCGATATTTCCATATCTTCACGCATTTGTGTTTCACTTGTACCACGAGATTTTATAACTGATTTAAATGTTTCAACGCTCATTTTATTTGCACTGGCTAACTGGGCGATCTTTTGTTCTATTTCTAATTGGCTTGCAGTTATATTTAGCTTTTTTATTTGAGCAAGCTCAAGTTTATCTTTTATTAATAGATTTAGTGCAGCCTCTTTGTTTAGATTCATCTTAGTCATCGTAGTATTTAGCTCATAAGTTGTAATAGGCTCATTATCTACAGTCGCAACTAAACCACCTACAAATCTAGCATTAGCACTAATAGCTAAAAATAGTGCTGTAAAAATTAAATTTTTTATCATATAAAACCTTTATTAAAGCAAATTTGAGCTAAAATTATATCTAAATTTAAATAAATAATAGGATAATTATAATGCTAACTACAAGATTTGCTCCCTCTCCAACTGGATTTTTACACATCGGTGGGCTTAGAACTGCGCTATATAGCTATCTTTATGCTCGTAAAAATGGCGGTAAATTTCTACTTCGTATAGAAGATACTGATCTTAAAAGAAACTCGCAAGAGGCTACAATTGCTATTAGAGAGGCCTTTAACTGGTGCGGATTAGACTATGATGGCGAAGTGGAGTATCAATCAAAAAGATTTGATATTTATAAAAAATATATTGATCAGCTACTAAAAGATGGCAAAGCCTATAAATGCTATACTACGCAAGAAGAATTAGCTCAAATGAGAGCTCAAGCTGAAGCTAACAAGCAAAGACCAAAATATGATGGCAGATATAGAGACTTTACTGGTACTCCACCAGAGGGTATAGAACCAGTAATTCGTATAAAAGCTCCGCTTGATGGAGTAATCGAATTTACTGATGGAGTAAAAGGGTATATTAAATTTAACTGCGAGGATATCTTAGATGATTTTATCATTGCTAGAAGCGATGGAAGTCCAACATACAACTTCTGCGTTGTTATAGATGACGCACTTATGGGTGTATCACATGTCATTAGAGGCGATGATCATCTAAGCAATACACCAAAACAAATCATATTATATGAGGCACTTGGATTTAAAATACCTCAATTTTTCCATGTAGCTATGATTAATGGAAGCGATGGAGCTAAACTAAGCAAACGCCACGGAGCAACAGATGTAATGGAATATAAAAATATGGGCTATTTGCCTGAAGCATTGCTAAATTTCTTAGTGCGTCTTGGTTGGAGTCATGGAGATGATGAAATTTTTAGTATGCATCAAATGCTAGAGTTATTTGATCCATATAATCTAAGCAAATCCGCCTCCACATACAATCCATCAAAACTAGAATGGCTAAATGCTCATTATATCAAATCTTTACCATTTGAGAGATTAGCTGATGATATGCTATATTTTGGAATAGATTTTAGAGCAATAAATAAAGGTCAAATGTTGCTAGATTTACTAAGAGAACGATCAAAAACTCTTTTAGAACTAAAAGCCTCAGCACTTGCTATCATCAATCAACCAGTAAGTTACGATCAAAATGCTGTAAAAAAATTTATAAATGATGAGAATAAATTGCTTTTAAGCGAATTTGCCAACTCTCTTGGTAATGCCAATATGGACGCTAAAGCAATAGAAGAGATGACAAATGAGTTTTTAACTCAAAAAGGCAAAAAGCTAAAAGATCTAGCTCAACCAATTAGAATAGCAATCACAGGTAGCGCAGTAAGCCCAAGTATCTTTGAAGTTATAGAATTTATTGGTCTTGATGAACTAAAATCTAGAATTGAAAACTTCCTAAAATCTCTATAAATTTAGCTAGAGCTTAAAGCTCTGGCTTCTGCTTTGTTAAATTTAGCTTAAATTTAGCATTTAATTTACAAAAAGTAACACCTAAATAATAAATTTTATCTATTATGCAAATATTTACCTCCTATAAAATAAATTTAGGTTATAATTCTACATTATTTAAAAATTTAAAGTTAAATTTAAGGAAATACTATGAGTTTAAAACAAAAAGCTCTTGATTACCACATCGATGGCAAGATAGAAATCAATGTCAAAAAACCTTGCGTAAGCGCCGAAGACTTAAGCTTGGCATATAGCCCAGGTGTTGCTGAACCATGCATGGAGATAAGCGCAAATAACGAACTAGCGTATAAATACACAAATAAAGGCAACCTAGTAGCAGTAATCACTGATAGCACTGCTGTTTTAGGGCTTGGCGATATTGGCTCAGTAGCTGGCAAACCTGTAATGGAAGGCAAGGCTGTTTTATTTAAAAAATTTGCAAATGTAGATGCTTTTGATATTGAACTTGATGAGAAAGACCCTGATAAAATCGTAGAAATTTGTAAAGCTTTAGCTCCTACATTTGGTGGTATAAACTTAGAAGATATAGCTGCTCCAAAATGTTTTTACATAGAAAAAAAACTTCAAGAAAGCGTAAATATTCCAGTAATGCACGATGACCAACACGGCACAGCTATTATCACAACTGCAGGTTTATTAAATGCTTTAGAGATCAATGGCAAAGATATTAGTCAGATAAAAGTTGTAGTAAGTGGTAGCGGCGCAGCTGGTATTGCGTGTGCGAAAATGTATCAAAGTGTTGGTGTTAAAAATATCATAATGTGCGATAGCAAAGGTGTTATACACTCAAAAAGAGATGATTTAACAGAACAAAAGAAAGAATTTGCAATCGATACCGATGCTAGGACACTAGCCGATGCATTAAAAGGAGCTGATATGTTCTTAGGCTTATCAAAAGCTAAACTTTTAACTCAAGATATGATAGAAAATATGGCTAATAATCCTATAATTTTTGCTCTAGCAAATCCAGAGCCAGAGATCAGACCAGAAGTAGCTCACGCAATTAGAGATGATATTATTATAGGAACAGGTAGAAGCGACTACCCAAATCAAGTAAATAATGTTTTAGGATTTCCATTTATATTCCGTGGCGCACTAGATGTAAGAGCAACAAAAATTACCGAAAATATGAAAATTGCAGCCGCTATGGCTCTAGCACAACTAGCAAAAGAGAGTGTTCCTAGCGAGGTTTGTAAAGCTTATGGCGTAGATGAGATTAAATTTGGTAAAGATTATATAATCCCAAAACCATTTGACCCAAGAGTACTTTTAGTAGTAGCTCCTGCTGTAGCAAAAGCAGCTATAAAAGATGGAGTTAGTCTAGTTAAAGAGCTAGATGAAGATTTATATATTCAGAGTTTAAAAGAACTTAAATTAAGCTAAATTTAGTATAATTAGCCTTTTATTTTGCGAGATTTACTTGATAAATTTCGCATAATTTATCTAAAGGCTAATTAATGTTATTTGGTAAAATTGATTATTTAAATCTACTTCCATTTCATGTATTTTTAAAGCGTTATCCACTAAGCAATCAAGCTAAAAAATCAATTGAATTTAAAAAAGGAACCCCAGCCAAACTCTGCCAAGCTTTAAGCAAAAGACAAATTGATGCAGCTATAATATCAAGTATAGAAAGTAGAAATCCAAAATATACTAAACTAAATTTAGGAATATGTTCAAACGGTTCAGTAAAATCTGTTTTAGTGCGTAAAAATAGTGAAAAAAAACTTGACCAAGCATCAAAAAGCTCAAATATGCTCAGTAAAATCCTAAAACTAAATGGAGAAGTAATAATAGGCGATGAAGCTCTAAGGCAATATCTAAAAGATGGCGGTGATAAATTTTATGATATGGGGGAGATTTGGCATCAAAAAACTGGCCTACCTTTTGTTTTTGGGCTATTTTGCTGTAATAAAAATCAAAATCTATACAAAAAAATTATTAATCAATTCTTAAAGCAAAAAATAAAGATACCAAAATACATACTAAATGAGTATGCAAAAAGTAGAAATATATCGCCAAGCCTGATTTTATGGTATCTAGAGCACATTAGTTATAGTGTGAATATCAAAGAAAAAAGAGCTTTAAAAAAATTTATCTCTCTAGCAAAAAAGCATAATTTTCAACCTTAAAGTGAGTAAAATTGTAACAGTATAATTAATAATTTACTAAATTTCATCTATATTAAGCGTAAATTTAAGAAAAATTAAATAAAATCTAGCTACATAAAAATTTAATAACAGGAGTTACAATGTCAGTACACGAATATATAAACCAAACGCTTGAAAATATTAAAAAATCAAGCCCTGGTCAAACAACATTTTTACAAGCAGCTACAGAGGTTTTACACACACTAGAACCACTTTTAACTAGAGAAAAGAAATATCTAGATCATAAAATTATAGATCGTATTGTAATGCCTGAGAGAACCACGATGTTCCGTGTAACATATATGAATGACAAAAACGAGCCTTGTTCACACTTTGGTTATCGTGTAGAGTTTAACTCTGCTCTTGGACCATACAAAGGCGGTTTAAGATTCCATCCTTCAGTATGTCTTGATATTATTAAATTCCTAGGATTTGAACAAATCTTTAAAAATTCTCTAACAGGTCTAAATATGGGCGGCGGAAAAGGCGGCGCAAACTTTGATCCTAAGGGTAAAAGCGATGGCGAAATTATGAGATTTTGTCAAGCATTTATGAATGAACTCTACAAACTAATTGGCGATGTAAAAGATGTTCCAGCTGGCGATATCGGCGTTGGCGGTAGAGAAATTGGCTATATGTTTGGTCAGTATAAAAAATTAACAAACCGTTTTGATGGTTCTTTAACAGGCAAGGGGCTAAACTGGGGCGGTAGCTTAGCAAGAACAGAAGCAACTGGTTATGGTTCAGTCTATTTTGCTCAAGAGATGTTAAAAAAACAAAACAGCAGCCTAGAGGGTAAAAAATGCTCAATCAGTGGCGCTGGAAACGTAGCAATTTATACAGCTCAAAAACTATATCAACTTGGCGCTCTTCCTATAACAGTTAGTGATTCAACTGGATTTATATATGATAGCGAAGGTATAGATGTAGAATTGCTAAAACGCATTAAAGAAGTTGAGCGCAAAGGTCTTAGCGAATACGCAGCTGCTAAACCAAGTGCTAAATTTACTCCAGTTAATCAATATAAAGCTGGAACAAATGGTGTATGGAGCGTTCCTTGCGATGCAGCATTCCCAAGTGCAACTCAAAATGAGCTAAATTTAGAAGATATCAAAACACTTTATAGCAATGGTTGTAGATTAGTTTGCGAAGGCGCAAATATGCCAAGCACACTTGAAGCAATCGACTTTATGCTAGCTCAAAAAGACTTCTTATTTGGCCCTGCTAAAGCTGCAAATGCTGGCGGTGTAGCAACTAGCGGTCTAGAAATGGCACAAAATGCAAGTATGCAAAAATGGACATTTGATGAAGTAGATAGCAAACTTCATAGAATTATGACAAATATCTTCCACGATAGCTATGATACATCAGTTGAATTTGGCGAACCAGGCAACCTAGTTTTAGGAGCAAATATCGCTGGATTTAGAAAAGTTGCTGATGCAATGATAGATCAAGGATATGTATAATAGACTTTCTAGCCGGCTAATGTCGGCTAGATTTACTCTACTACTCTTCTATTAATTAAAGGACTAAGCTTAACTAAAACATCATAATTAATAGTATTAAAAAACTCCGCCCATATATTTGCATCATCTATTACACAAATTCTCTCGCCCATATCAATAGAGCTAAAACTATCCATAGACATCTTGCCTAAAATTGGCTTACCATTAGCTAAATTTAATTCCCCTTTGCCATTATAACGAAACAATCCATCTCCATAGCCAAGGTCATATGTAGCTATATCCATATCATGCTTAGCCGTAAATACGCCACCATAGCCCACGCTTTGACCAGCTTTTAATACTCTAGAGCTTACACGATTTGCATATAGTTTTAAAACTTTTTTTAGCCCTAGACTCTCATCAAAGCCAGAATATCCAAATTGTGCCATACCGGCACGAACATACTCATCGCCTACATCGCTAGCTCTTTCTATGGCTGCAGAGTTGTGAGAGTGAAATATAAGATTTTTACTAAAGAGCTCTTTTATCATGGACTTTGCCAACTCAAAATTATCTTTTTGCACAAAATAATCTGCTCCATGCTCATCGCTAGCTCTAAAGTGCGTAAAAGCTCCTTTTAAATTCAAATTTCGTCTTTTGATAATCTCAATAGCACTTTTAATATGGCTAACATCTATACCATTTCGGTGCATCAATGTATCAATAGCAAGATGAATTTGAGTACCAGATTTAATAAGCTCTAAAGCTCTAATATCATTAATAGCATAGATAAACTCACTGCTCTCATTTCCAGTTGGCAGATGAGAAAGCACTATAATACTCTTAAATAACCCAGCTAATTCCCTAGCCTCAGTCTCATTTTTTACACATGTTATCTCTATACCAAATTCACTTGCGATTTTACCCATTAAAAGTGCTCCATGTCCATAAGCATTATCTTTTAATACAGAAATTATTCGCTTTTTAGAGCCTATTTTTTTGGCAATTTGAGTAAGATTATGCTCATAGGCACTCTTAGAGAGTATGATCTCAGAC
Source organism: Campylobacter sp. (assembly GCF_017646085.1). GTDB lineage: Bacteria > Campylobacterota > Campylobacteria > Campylobacterales > Campylobacteraceae > Campylobacter. The sequence goes on from NZ_JAGCNF010000064.1 coordinate 12,574, forward strand.
ATTAAAGCTCAAATCAAATTTTTTATAAATATGTGGCAACATCTTTCTTACTGCATAATCATATGCATAAAACTCTTTATATAAAGCTTTTAAGCTTGGCTCTTTGCATGCATCAAAATCAAATGCTGTACTATTGCCATGTTTTGGCACATTAGCATCTAAAACATCAAAAAATCTACCCCTTGCAGCTAAAAACTCTTCTATTTGCTTTTTAACTAACTCTTTATCATCGCTCATTTTTTACTCCTCTATTAATATTTTCATCTTATTATTTTCTACAGCCACATATAGCACCTTTTGCCCATCAAAATTATATGTATCAGCTCTATATCTCTCATCAAAGCTCACACGATAAATATTTTTACTATCAGTGCTAGGATATGGTACGATTGTGAAGTTTTTAAATTCAATTATCTTGCTTTCATTCTTACTAAATACTCTTTTTTTCATCGCCGAAAATTCGCTTAATTTCATTCCATCAAAACGGCGAAAATCACTACTATAAAAGCTTAAATATCTATCCAAATCACTTATCGTCCAAGCCTCTTTCCACGCAAAAAGTCCAGCAAAAATCACTGCAATATCTGAAGTTAAAGCTTGTGGATAGCCTTTTTCACTAATTAATACAATGGATTTATTATTTTTTACGACATCTTCAAAGGCTAATAAAAGATCATTTTTCATCGCCACACAACCTCTGGTTTCTACTTCATTCTCTCTTACATCACCCTCCATCGGATAGCCGTGAATCCAAATCCCGCTACCAGTTCTGCTGCGCATCTTATCGTATAAATTTGGATATGAAAGACTAAAGGCAACTGGTCCATAATATGTTGTTGGCGGGGTAAATCTGCGAGTAATCTCATATGCGCCTACAGGCGTTTTTAGATCACCCTCGGCTAGTTTTTCGCCCATTAATCCAGTGATTATTTCATTGCTTTTTAGCACCTTAATATTACCATTTTCATATCTATTTATTGAAATTTGCTTTGCAGTTTTATCCACTGCAATAATAAGTCTATCGCTATTACTATAATAGCCGTATGTCAAGTTCATATCTTTTAAATTATTATTCCAGTATTCTGGATTTTGAAGATTTTTTTCTATCTTTTTTTGCACTGCTGTGATACCGCCTTGAAGGTATAAATCTTCTAATTCACCAGCAATCATACAAGCTGAAATTAGTAGCAAAATAAGCTTTTTCACTCTGTTTTTCCTTGAATTTTATAAATTTTTAAATTCCAAAATTATATCAAAATCGGTTGAAAATTAATTTAAATTCCTGTATAATTTGACCTATTTAAATTTTTATACAAGGATATTGCAATGTTTAAATATTTCTCTTTAGCAGCTATAACTATGCTTACTTTACAAGCTGAAGTTTTATTGGTTGACCCATATGCCAAAGCAACTCCACCAAATGCTAAAAATAGTGCTGCATTTATGAAAATTGAGAATAAAAGCAATAGCGACATAGAACTACTAGCAGCCAGTAGTAATATCAGCAAAGTAACTGAAATTCACACTCACATAGAAGAAAATGGTATGAAAAAAATGATACAAATTCCAAGTATCAAAATCCCAGCTAATTCATCAGTTGAACTCAAACCAGGTGGACTTCATATAATGTTTTTAGGTATTCAAAATCAAATCAATGAAAATAGCCATATAGACTTAAATTTAACCTTTAGCAATGGCAAAACTTATGAACTAAACCAAATTCCGGTTAAAAAAGTAATTCCAGCTAAGATGCATTAATATTAGGAGAAGCGGTGTTTAACAATAAAAATATTTTAATAACTGGTGGAACTGGTAGTTTTGGTAAAAAATATACCAAAATATTGCTAGAAAATTATAAACCAAACAAAATAATAATCTACTCACGAGATGAATTAAAACAATATGAAATGGCACAGGAGTTTTCAAGCTCATCAATGCGATATTTTATCGGTGACGTGCGTGATGAAAATAGACTAAACACTGCTATGAATGGTGTAGATTTTGTCATCCATGCTGCTGCGATGAAGCACGTACCAATCGCAGAATATAATCCAATGGAGTGTATTAAAACAAATATTCATGGCGCTCAAAATGTAATTAATGCTAGTTTAAAAAATAGAGTAGAAAAGGTAATTGCTCTAAGTACTGATAAAGCGTGCAATCCTGTAAATTTATACGGTGCTACTAAACTTGCGAGCGATAAACTCTTTATAGCAGCCAATAACATCGCAGGCACAAGCCCAACTAGATTTAGTGTCGTCAGATATGGTAATGTTGTAGGCTCAAGAGGTTCAGTAGTTCCACTATTTAAGCGCCTAATCGCAAATGGTGCAAAAGAGCTGCCAATCACAGATGAGAGAATGACTAGATTTTGGATTACGCTTGAAGATGGGGTTAAATTTGTTCTTAAAAACTTTGCTAGAATGCAAGGTGGTGAGCTATTTATCCCTAAGATTCCATCTATGAAAATTATTGATTTAGCTGCGACTCTAGCGCCAAATTTACCTATTAAAATCATTGGAATTCGTCCAGGCGAGAAACTTCATGAAATAATGATAAGTGCTGATGATACTATGCATAGCTTGGAATTTGATGATCATTATGTAATTGGACCATCTATTAAATTTTATGATACACAAGCAAATTTTGCTATTAATAAACTTGGCGAAAAAGGTCGTGCCGTAAGTAGTAATTTTGAGTACCGTTCAGATAATAATACTCAATGGCTTGATAAAGCTTGGCTAGAGACAATGATAGAGAGGATTTAATCATCCTCTTTTACAAAACTCCACTACAAAAAATACCACAGTAGCTACAGCAATAATAGCAGCTCCGCTAGTTAAATCAAAATAATAGCTAAGCATTAATCCACAAATGATAAAAAGTGCTGACAAAATTGCTGAGAGTAGCATCATTGTAGCTAAATTTGGGCTAAATTTTTCAGCAATATATGGTGGGATACTAAGCAAAGCAATTACTAAAATAAGCCCTACAACCCTAATAGTGCTAACTACACAAAGTGCGATTAATGCGCTCATTAAATAGTATAAAAAGTTAACATTTACACCTCGAAGCTTAGCAAACTCACTATCAAAGCAAAAAGCACAAATTTGAGTATAAAAAAGCAAAGCAAAAGCTATAAAAATAGCATCCAAAATACCCATAAATATCAGATCTTCCACGCTTACTGCTAAAATCGAACCAAATAGATAACTCATCAAATCAGCATTATATCCTGGACTAAGATCAACAAAAATAATCCCAACAGCCATTCCAAACGCCCAGATAGCACCAATTACGCTATCTATTCGATCACGATTTTGTCCACTAATAAATGCGATCAATAACCCAATTGCTACTGCAAACCCGGCCGCTCCAAGAAGTGGAGATGCACCTAAAAAAAAGGCTATTCCAATCCCGCCATACGCCCCATGCGCAACACCACCAGCGATAAATGTCATCTTATTTATCACAATAAGTGAACCAATCACACCACACGCTATACTAACTAAAATCCCAGCAACTAAAGCATTTTGCATAAAGCTAAAGCTTAAAATCTCCACTACTACTCCTTATGTGAAGCACAACCACAACTATTAAGCGCTAGTTCAACATCGCAAAAATGTGTATGACTCTTACTAAGATGATTTATAAACTCTCTATTATCTAAATTTGAAATATCATGAAGCACTACGTTACCGCTATTTACATAGGCGACTTTAGTAGCAAAATTCATAGCCATATTTATATCATGACTTATGGCAATTACTCCTACATTTGCCTGATTTATCTCCCTAAGTGCAGAATAAATTTGCGCCTGGCCTTGGGTATCAATACTTGCTGTTGGCTCATCTAGCATTAAAATCCTAGCCCCGCTTACTAATGCTCTAGCGATATAAACCCTTTGTCTTTGACCGCCACTAAGTGCGCCAATTCCCCTTGTGCTAAAATCTTGCATACCTACCATCTCAAGAGCTTGCATAGCCATATTTTTATCTGCTTTTGAATAGAACTTAAATAGCCCACTACGCAGTCTTCCCATCAGCACAACTTCTAAAACACTCATTGGAAAGGTTTTATTAACTGGGATATACTGCGGAACATAGCCAATTAGTTCTTTTGCTAATTTTGGTGGCTTAGAATCTATACTAATTTTACCAGATTGTGGCTCTAAGATTCCAAGCATTAGCTTTAAAAGTGTACTTTTACCTCCGCCATTTGGTCCAATAATTGCTAAAAAGTCTCTACTATGGTAGCTAAAATTTAAATTTTTAAAAATATTACTATCGTCATAGCCAAAGCTTAAATTCGTAATCTCAATATTCATAGCGAACTTTTAAAAATATCAGCAATTGTATACATATTCTCAAGCCAATTTTTTGATAAATGATTGATTTCTACTAACTTTGCGCCAGTTTGTTCTGCGATTAATTTAGCTGATTTTTGACTAAACTCAGGTGAGATGAAAATCACCTTGATATTTTCACTCTTTGCCATTTTAATAAGCTTTGCAAGGGCAGCAGGCTTTGGCTCTTTGCCGCCTGATTCTATAGCGATTTGAGTTAGATTGTAACGCTTAGCAAAATATCCCCAAGATGGATGAAAAACCATAAATTTTCTATTTTCTAACCCTTTTAAACTCTCTTTTATATAAGTATCAAGTTTATCTATTTGCTGGTCAAATTTAGCTAAATTTTGGCTATATAGCTCGCTATTTTGTGGATATTTTTGACTTAAGGCATTAGCAATTATTTTAGATTGTTCCTTTACCATTATAGGGTCAAGCCAAATATGAGTATCAAATTCATGCTCATGTTCTTCATGTTTATGATCGCCATGTTCGTGGTGATCATGATGAGTGATTTTATCATCTTTTGGTGTTTTGCCTTGAGTTTTTATAACTTTTAAATTTGGAAATGCCTTGCTAAATTTAGGCAACCAAACATCCTCATATTCTATTCCAACTGCAAAGAAAAGATCGCTATTTTCAAGCTTTTTCATATCGCTAGCTCGAGGCTCAAATGAGTGTGGATCGGCAAATTCTTGAACAATCGTATTAACCTCAACGCTACTAGCACTAATTTGCTCAATAAAAAATGCCGTTGGCAAAATACTTGCACTCACTACCGGCTTAGCCCAAATCACTCCAACTAAAAATGCCAAAATCAAGCTAAATCTAAACATATTTTCTCCATAAAATTAAGTGTAAAATTATATCTGATTTGACTTAAATTTATTTAAAGCAAAAATTGATAAAATTTAAAAAATAATCTCAAGGTAGTCATATGCAAGAAATTTGGAATAAAAAATCCAAAACTTATCCTAAGTTTAGCCCTATTATGCGGCCATTTGAGAGGGATTTTTTTGACTTTTTAGATAAATCTGGTATAGAATTTAAAGGCAAAACTCTCATTGATATTGGCGCTGGAACTGGAGTTTATAGCCTACACTTAGCAAAACTTTGCCAAAGCGTGCTAGCACTTGATTTAAGTCCTGCGATGCTAGAGGTACTACAAAATAGCGCTAATGAATATAATATAAGCAATATTAAAACACTTTGTGGTACAATAAAAGATGTTGAAAAACTTAAATTTGATATAGCTTTTCTTACTATGTCGCCAGCGCTTAAGAGTGATGCTGATTTTGAGATTTTTACTAACCTTGCTAAAAACCATATATATATGAACTGGCTAAAACCAAGAAAATCCGACCTTTTAGAGCTATTTATGGATACGAATGCAAGAGCTGATATGGCTGCACCTGTAGCACGATTAGAGGCCTTTTTAAACTCTAAAAATATTAAATTTCAATCAAAAGAGATAAACGAAAATAGAAGCGTTACAAAAAATATAGATGAAATGGTAGAAAATTTGGCTTGGCATTTAGAAATTAGCGGACAAAACTACAATAAACATGAGATAAAAGATAAGATAAAAAACCTAGCAAATGGTGATAAAATCAGCGAAAATATTACCACTTGCGTGAAAGTTATGATATTTTGAAAGCAAATATTTTAAAAACTAATATTATAAGAATTGTATTGATATTTTTTGTCTTGGTATGCCTTTATTTTATCATATCAACTGGGCAAATTTTATTAAAAACAGATGAGCGATTATATGATTTTGCTGAATTAAAGCGCTTAAATGAGGAATTGTATCTGCAAATTGACCTCCAAAATATCCATACAACAATTGAAAATACCGAAAATAGTATTAATAAAATCAACACTTTAATGGATAAAATCAGCTCAAATTTTGTTATTACAAAACTATTTTATAATGTTGAACATGTTGAACTTTTAGAAAAATTAAAAAGCAGATTAAAAACTAGAAATGATATTATTAGAAATTATTATATAATCCGTCAAGATATCTCTAAGAGTCTATTTGAGCTAAACAAAGAACTACCAAATACTATAGATTTTACACAAATGGCACAAGCTTATGCTTTGTTAATCAACTCAAGATTTATATCTGATTTTAATAGAGATGAGTTTGATAGGTATCTAACCAAGCTAATTAACGAGCCAAGAGAGCAGTTTGATTATGAATTTTTAATCAAAATTCAGCATGTAAATGATAACTTAATCACTATTCCAAACCTTAAAATCCAAAACAAAGCACTAAAAATTGAAAGCAAAATTGACCAACTCCTAAGCCACTCAATAGAGCATTTTAACTCTGCTTTATATGCACTTATTACATGTTCGGCATTTTTATTAGTTGTGGCATTTTTAGCTTTGACTAAAAATGGAATTTTAAGCAATCAAAATCGCAGTAACAAAGCTAAGCTAAAGCAGCTTTCCTATCTCATTGATAGCAATCCAAATCAAATAATAATCTTAGATAAATTTGGAAGAATATCAAGTGTAAATAATGCATTTATAAATTCAAGTAGTTTTAGCCCAGAAGATATTATAAATCAAGAACTAAGCGCATTAAATATGAATATGCAAGGAACTGATATATTTGATGAAATTTGTCAAAGCAAAGATGTTAAAACATATAACGAATTTGTTAGTAAATCCAAAGATGGAATTCTTATCTACGAAAATATAGTTGCTATACCAATGCTAGATGAATTTAATGATATTAGTGGGGCTATAATCCTAAAACGTGATATCACAAAAGAGAGATTAACTAGTAAAGAATTAAACTTTAAAAACGCTCAACTACAAGAGAGTTCAAATATTGATAATCTTACAGGCTTAAGAAATTTAACCTCACTCAATGATGCTATCAAAGCCAACCAAAATGGCACACTAATTTATCTAATGATTACAGATTTTGTAAATTTAAGATTTTTTTACCGCTCAGATTTAATTGATTTGATATTTGTAGCAATTGCTAACTCTATCAAACTAGCTATTAGCACTTATAAAATCGACGCCATGGCATATAGAATGCAGCTTGATGAATTTTGTATATGGTATAAAGGCGATAATATCAAAAAGGATATAAAATATATAACTGAATATTTTAAATCCAAAAATATCACCATTCAGACTGAGGACGGATTTGAGATTTTGCCAAATATTTCTATTACTATTGGTATTAGCTCAAATGAAGATAAGCCAAATTTAAATAGACTAACTCAAGCTATTTTAGCTGCTCAAGATGCTAAGGATAAAGATTTAAGTTTTAGCTTTTATAACCACGATAACCCAATAGAGAAAAACTATCAAAAAAACGCCACCATTACACGACTAATTCAATATGCCCTAAATGAAAATAGAGTAATTGTCGAGTGTCAAGGAATATTTGACATTAGAGAAAATAAGCCAAAAATTAGCTCGTATGAGATTTTAATTCGTATTTTAGATCAGCAAAATCAAATTCACTATCCAAATGAGTTTTTAAGTGTGGCCAAGCTAACATCGCTATATCTAGCACTTACCAAGCAAGTTATCAATCGTGCTTTTGAACTTTTAGAACGTTTTGGGGATAAAAAGAGATTTTCTATCAACCTCTCAAGCGTAGATATGATGAATGAACCAGTCAAAAATTTATTTATTCAAAAGCTAGATAGCTGTTCTAATCCACAAAATCTTACCATTGAGATTTTAGAGAGTGAAGGGGTTGATGATTATGATGTTATAAACCCAATTATTCAAGAGATTAAAAATTATGGCTGTAGGCTTAGTCTTGATGATTTTGGTAGCGGGTATTCAAATTATTACAGAATGCTTGAACTTGATATTGATTATATTAAAATCGATGGTTCTATCATATCTAAACTACCATTTGATAAGAATGCTCAAAGCGTAGTAATGACGATTGTAGATTTTGCCAAGCGTCAAGGATATGAAACCGTAGCTGAGTTTGTCTCTACGCCACAAATTTTAGAAGTTACCAAAGAATTAGGAATTGACTATGCGCAAGGCTATTTATTAGCTAGACCAGTTCTACCAAACAATTTAGTATAAATAGGAGCAAATTTGCATCACAATATAATAAACGGCGCAGTTAAATTTATGGAAGAAAATTTTATCGAACATAAAGAACTGTTTGAGCATTTAAGTAGCAAACAAACACCTCATACGCTATTTATTGGATGTTCAGATTCTAGAGTTGTGCCAAATTTAATTACAAATACCCTTCCAGGTGAGCTTTTTGTCGTACGAAATATTGCAAATATCGTGCCGCACTATAGGCTAGTTGATGAGTATCTAGCTACAACTGCAGCTATAGAATATGCTATTTACACACTTGGAATTAAAAATATTATAGTCTGCGGACATAGCAATTGTGGAGGCTGTGAAGCTTTATATCAAAGCGATGAGAAGCTATCTCGTACTCCAGTTGTTAAAAAGTGGCTTTTAATAATTGATCATATCAAAAAAGAGGTTTTAAAAGATAAAGATATAACTCCAGCTAAAAGAGCATGGGTAACTGAGAGGCTAAATATTATAAATTCACTCCAAAATATAATGACCTTCCCAGGAATAATAGATAGATTAAAGGCTGGTGAGCTAAAGCTATATGGCTGGCACTATATCATTGAAACTGGCGAACTTTATAACTTCAACAGTGGAACAAAAAGTTTTAAACTATTAGAAAAGAGCATTAACTATGATGAAATTTACTCTCAAATTTTTACTGATTTTTAATCTATTTTGCAGCGTTTTACTCTGTAATGAACTTAGCAATACTAGTAATAAAATTATCTCATTAAACTCTCAGTTAAGAATAATAAAAGAGCAAAAAAGCACTACAAAAGATGGAGATATTGCAATTTTAGAAGATGAAAAAAATGAACTCCTAAATAGCCTACCAGCACTTATTACTAGTAGTAATGATTTTAATCAAACTCATCTAAGATCATATATAAAGGCGCTTAGTGCTGAATTAAATAAACAAACAAAGCAATCAAATCCCAATGCCAAAGAGGTACAAATTGCTTTAGCCAATGCGCAACTAGATCAAATCTACTACTACGCACTATCACAAATCTCAAAAGCATTTAAAGACTATAGCAAGACACCAGATGAAGCATTAATTGATGCTATTACACAGATTCAAATATCAAACTACCAAGAACTAAAGGCTATTAGTACTAATGCAACTAGCCAGATCGAGCAAGAATTAATCGCAACTGATTTAAAACGCCAAACATATAGCGAAATTCTAAACTATCTAAAAGAGAATTCTGAGCTTTTTGATAGTAGTTTTGTACTAACTAGCCTAAATCTTCAACATATAATCGATGAGATTAATAGAATTATAAATTTAAAATCAAGTCCTATAAATATTGGCAAAATCATTATAATATCGCTGATTTTTATATTTTTTATTCTTTTGCCACGACTTACTTCCTTGCTACTTTATAGAGTTTTTATAGCTCTTTTATCACGCTCAAAAGATATTTCAGTAGAGTTTAAAGAGCAGTTTGTAGCAGCTATTAAGCTTCCTGTGGCGATATTTTTTATTATTTATGCTTTAAATTTATCCATAATTATTGCTTACTATCCAGCTACAATCAATATTGAGATATCAAAATATTTTGGAATTGCTTATAGCGTGGTTGTAGCGTGGTTTGTAATTGGCGTACTAAATGGATATGGAATTGTAATATTATCAAAAATCGCTGAGAAATCAGGCCGCAAAGAGATAGTAAATTTAATTATTAAAGTTTTATATTTTATCATTATTATTATAGCTATACTCGTGATTTTAAGCAAAATTGGCTTTGATATTAGCACTCTTATTGCATCTTTGGGTATTGGCGGGCTTGCAGTTGCATTTGCAACAAAAGATATAATTGCCAACTTTTTTGCCTCTATAGTGTTACTTTTTGATAGCTCACTTAGTCAAGGAGATTGGATAGTTTGTGCTGGAATAGAAGGCACTGTAGTTGAGATTGGACTTAGAAAGACAACTATTAGAACCTTTGATAATGCGTTAGTTTTTGTGCCAAACTCAAAAATTATGAGTGAAAGTATTAAAAACTGGAACCGCAGAAAGGTTGGAAGACAGATTAAAATGCATGTTGGTCTAAGCTATACAACTCCACCAAAAAGCATTCGCAGCTGTATTAAAGAGATTAAAGAGATGCTTACAAATCACCCAGGAATCGCACAAACTGGCATAGATACTGCACTAAATAACGCTAGTGATGCTCGCATCAAATATCGTCAAAGTATGGTCTCAATGGACGATTTAAGCGGTTATAAGAATAATCTTTTTGTAGTATTAGATCAATTTAGCGATAGCTCAATTGATATTTTAATTTATTGCTTTAGCAAAAGTGTCGTATGGGGTGAGTTTTTAGCCGTTAAAGAAGATATAATGCTAAAGATTATGGAAATTGTAGAGCGATATGATGATGCTAAATTTGCCTTCCCAAGCCAAAGCATATATGTAGAATCAATGCCAAAAATTCAAATTTATAAAGGAGAAAATGATGACAAACAGATTTGATGATGATCTAGATGAAGATCTACAAGATTATGAAGATGAGGAATTTTCTTATAAAAATTCTCGTAGTTACAACTATGATGAAAATGACTATTCATATGATGATGAGGACGAAGAAGATAGCTATGATATGGAGTAAATATAGTAAAATTTGTTAGTTTTAACTGCTACTTTTATCTCTTGCAATATTAGTAAAACTTATTTTCTTTAGTGGCAATTTGTTATCACTAAAGAAAATAACAAAACTATTTTATCAATTTTGAAATAGTCTTAAAGCTTGAATGTTCAGCACTTTTGAGTAATTCAAATGCTACCATTTCAAGTGGTTTTACACTTATATTTTTTAAATTTGCATATGCAAGGGATTTATTTTTTGGATCTCTAGAGCTAATACACTCATCAATTAGCGTAACGTTATAGCCATTTTTTATTAAATCTAAAGCTGTTTGATATACACAAATATGCGCTTCAATGCCAATTATATAAATATTATTTACCATTGTTAATCGATCTTTTATAGCATTATAAGCGCTAAATTCCATCTTTTGAAATTTTTCATCTATAAAACCATCTAAACTATCTATAGTATTTCCAAGCCCTTTTGGATATTGCTCAGTTGCAATGATTTTTATTCCAAGCTCTTTAGCAATTTGTAAAAACTTTAACGAATTTGCTACTAACTCTTCTGCCCCGCTCATCACTGGAGTTAATCTCTCTTGAATATCTATAACCAAAACTAAACTCATAAAATTCTCCTATAAATCAATATCAATCCCAACTGGAGCGTGATCACTGCCTTCGATATCGCTTAATATAAAAGCATCTTTTAATCTATCTTTTAATCCTTGCGAGACAAAAAAATAATCAATCCTCCAGCCGACATTTTTAGCACGTGCATTAAATCTATAACTCCACCACGAATACGCACCCTCTATATCGCCATGAATATATCTAAAAGTATCGATAAATCCGGCCTCGATCACTCTATCAATCCACGCTCTCTCAACTGGTAAAAATCCACTAGTTTTAGCATTTGCCTTTGGGTTTTTAAGGTCTATTTCACGATGAGCAGTATTAACATCACCGCAAAATATCACCTCCAACCCATTAGCATTTAACTCCTTAATATAATTTAAAAAGCTATCATAAAATGCCATCTTATGTTCTAATCTATCATCTCCTTGCTGGCCATTTGGAAAGTAGATATTAAATAGCACAATATTATCAAATCTATGTTCTAACACCCTGCCTTCACTATCATCAAAAAATTTACACTTTGAACTCTCGTAGCTAAATTTGCTCAAACTCATTACACCTGAATATCCTGCCTTTTGAGCTGAATTTGAACTAATATTATCAAAACCTAAATTAAACATCTCCTTTGGAATCTGATCCTCTTTAGCCTTTATCTCTTGAAGGCCGATAAAATCAATATTCTTACTCTTTAACCACTCAAAACCATTCTTGCTAACTACAGCCCGCAAGCCATTTACATTCCACGAAAGTAGCCTCAAATTTATCCTTTTTTGTAGGCATTATAACTATTATTTAATAATATTTTAGAAATTTAAGAATAAAAGATTAGTTTTTAAAAATATAAGAATTTAACTAGGCTTAGCATATTAAAAACAAAAGATAATTAAAATTAAATATTAAATATCTAAATTAAAAAGATGTGATATCAAAATTTTAAAGCCAATGACAATTAGTATCACGCCACCTAAAATAAGTGCTTTTTTCTCTAACGCTTCACCTAGATACTTGCCGATATAAACTGCAACAATACAAATAGCAAAACATACTAGCCCTACAACTATTGAGCTAACTGCGATACTACCACCCTCAAAGCTAAGCGCTACACCAACAGCCAATGCGTCTATACTAGTAGCGATCGCTCCAATTATTAAAAGTTTTAAACTCAAATCGATACTACACTCTAGATCCTCTTCTTCTCTAGAATCTTTTATCATCTTAGCGCCTAAAACAAGTAATATAAAAAATGCTATATAATGATCAATAGCTTCGACATATTTAATAAATTCAAGCCCTAAAAAGTAACCAATAAGCAACATAAGGGCTTGAAAAAATCCATAAATAAAGGCAATTTTGCTAATTTTAAATAAATTTAATTTTCCACATCTTGCGCCATTGGCTATACTTAATGCTGCACTATCCATCGATAGTGCCACAGCCAAAAGCAACAACTCCATCACAAGCCAGCACTCGCTATTGCATTTGCTTGATAATCAGCAATTAATGGATCAATAATCTCATCAAATAGCCCTCCGGCCATAATCGCATCAAGTCTATATAAAGTTAAGTTTATCCTATGGTCGCTAATTCTATTTTGTGGATAGTTGTATGTACGAATTCTACCACTTCTATCACCTGTTCCGACTTGATCTTTTCTCTCTTGACTTTGGGCTGCTAGACGCTCTTTTTCTTGCATCTCATAAAGTCTTGCTTTTAAAACCTTCATTGCAGCTTCTTTGTTTTTATGCTGACTTTTGCCATCTTGATTAACAACTACCAAACCAGTTGGTTTATGCGTGATTCTTACAGCCGAATCAGTAGTATTTACGCTTTGGCCACCATGACCACTACTGCGCATTACATCGATTTTAAGATCATTTTCATTGATAATTATCTCGCTATCTTGCACTTCTGGCATTACTGCTACTGTAATAGCAGATGTATGTACTCTACCTTGTGACTCAGTTTCAGGTACACGCTGAACCCTATGGGTACCGCCTTCAAATTTAAGTCTTGAATATGCACCATCGCCTTTTATTAGTAAAATAATCTCTTTAAATCCGCCAGCACTTCCCTCGCTAGAACTAACAATTTCGAATTTATATCCTCTTTGCTCAGTATAGCGCATATATGCATTTGCTAAATCACCAACAAACAATGCTGCCTCATCGCCACCAGTTCCTGCTCTAAGCTCTAAAAATATATTTTTATCATCATTTGGATCTTTTGGAATAAGTAAAATTCTAATCTCATTTTCCAATTCTTCAAGGGCAGGCTCAAGGGTCTTTAACTCTTCCTTAGCTAGATCACCTAATTCAGGATCACCTAAAAGCTCACGATTCTCTTCTATACTTGATAAAATATGAAGATATCTATCACTAGCTTCTTTTATTGGTTCTAAATTTCGCTGTTCTTTGGAGAGCTCAGTCATACGAGATATATCACTGATGACCGATGGATCGCTTAGCAAGCTCTCAATCTCGCTAAAACGATCTATAAATGGTTGTAATTTTTGTGCGAGCATAACCTAGCTTACGCAGCTAATGTATTTACTAATTTTGCTAAACGGCTAACTTTTCTAGAAGCTGTCTCTTTTTTCAAGAAACCTTTGCTTACAAAGCTATGGAAGCTTTTATTTACATCTTTTAATGCTGATAATGCTGCTTCTTTATCGTTGTTAGCTACTGCAACTCTTACCGCTTTTGTTAAATTTTTAAGTCTTGTGCGGTAAAATCTATTTCTTTCTGTTCTTTTAATGGTTTGTCTTGCTCTTTTTTCAGCAGATTTATGATTTGCCATAACTTACCTTTTTCATAATTTTAGCTCGGAATTATACCAAAATATTATTAATCAAAACTGAATTTAAGTATCTTTTAATCTAATCATTTTCGAATTTAATATTATACCTATTAGTTTAAAATTTTTAGCTAAAATACGCCTAAATCTAGATAAATTAAAACAATAAATGGGGAGAAAATGAAGTTATTTGGAACTGATGGAGTAAGAGGATTAGCAGGCAAAAAGCTTGATGCAATGACTGCTATGCGCCTAGCTATGGCTGCTGGAATTTACTTTAGAGCGCACTCAAAAACCAATAAAATATTAGTAGGAAAAGACACTAGAAAAAGTGGTTATATGATAGAAACTGCCATTGTCGCAGGGCTTACAGCAGTTGGCTATGATGTGGTGCAAGTTGGCCCAATGCCAACACCTGCAATTGCCTTTTTAACTGAAGATATGCGTTGTGATGCTGGAATTATGATAAGTGCAAGTCACAATCCATTTTTTGATAATGGAATTAAATTTTTTGATGGAAGCGGAAACAAACTAGCTGAAGCTGACGAGAGAGAGATTGAAGAGATTTACTTTGATCCAAATTTAATTGATCATAGTCAAAAAACTGGCCTAGAAATAGGTAGCTCAAAAAGAATTGATGATGTAATTGGTAGATATATTGTACATATTAAAAACTCATTTCCAAAAGAGCTAACCCTAAAAGGGCTAAGAGTCGTCCTAGATGTGGCAAATGGTGCAGCCTATAAAGTAGCTCCGACAGTATTTAGCGAGTTAGGGGCTGAAATAATCGTTTTAAATGATGAACCAAATGGTTCAAATATTAATGAAAATTGTGGCGCTTTGCATCCTGAGAGTCTTGCTACTGAGGTTAAAAGACTTAGAGCTGATATAGGGTTTGCATTTGATGGAGATGCTGATAGGTTAGTTGTAGTAGATGAAAAAGGTACAGTAGTCGATGGTGATGCGCTTCTTGGGGTATTGGCTAGCTATTTAGATGATAATAATATGCTAAGCAAAAAAGCAATAGTAACAACTGTGATGAGCAATGCTGCTTTAGATGATCACTTAAGCAAACGCAAAATTGCCCTAAAACGCTCAAATGTCGGCGATAAATATGTATTAGAAATGATGAAAGACAAGGGAATAAATTTTGGCGGTGAACAAAGCGGTCATATAATCTTTAGTGACTTTTCAAAAACCGGCGATGGTTTAGTCTCAGCACTTCAAGTTAGTGCATGCTTACTAAAAAGCAGTAAAAAAGCTAGTGAAATATTTGGAAAAATCAAACCATATCCACAAAAATTAACAAATTTAAAAATAGTACAAAAACGCCCACTTGATCAAATCAGCGGAATAAAAGAGCTTGAATCCGAACTAGAAAAACTCCATATTAGATCACTATTTCGCTACTCTGGCACAGAGAACTTAATTAGACTACTCTTAGAGGGCAAGG
>NZ_JAGCNF010000065.1 GCF_017646085.1 Campylobacter sp.
AAAGGCGATGAAGTAGTTTAAGGCGTGGCATCATCATACAAAGCCATTTATCATGCCTTGATAAATCATCTTTTGCTACTACTTCGCCTAGCCATTTTTTGATTTGTGGGCTATTTACATTGTCATTATATACCCAATTTTCATTACCAGTCCAATTTAAAGATGACATATTACTCTTTTAGCTATCTTTGCTCTGTCCCATCAAGAAGTGGGACAAAGACGCATTCATCTAGGGTTTTGCAAATGATTTGATTACCAGATTTTTTATATTGAGTGATGTATTGCTTGCCATCTTTTGCTACTGGCGCTACTAATATTCCCCCATCTCGCAGCTGGTCAAATAGCTTTGGCGGTACACTTTGACAAAAGCAACTAAGAATAATTCTATCATATGGCGCATAGCTTCTCCAGCCTAAATTTCCATCATCAAAGCGGATAAAGACATTATTTATACTTAAATTTTTCATTAATGCTTTAGCTGAATTTGCTAGTGCTTCGATTCTTTCTACGCTAAAAACCCGCCTAGCAACTTTGGCTAAAATCGCTGCTTGATACCCACTACCACAGCCAATTTCTAGTATATTATCGCAGTTTTCAGCCTCAAGCGCCATTGTCATCTTAGCTACAGTTAGCGGTGAACTAATCCACTGATTTGAACCAATTGGATGCGCATCAAGCTTAAAAGCATTGATAGATACCGGCACAAAAGGTGTTCTAGGCGTACTGCTAAAGGCCTTATAAACTAAGGGGGTAAGCTCTACTAAATTTGCTATCTCATCACTCATTTTTTGACATTTTGCTGCTTCTAAACTACTCATCATCTATCCATTTTCTAAATTTTTTAATCAAATTAATATCAAATTTAGCCACATCTGCCTTGCTACCATCAGGGGCAAAAACTGCACTAAATTTCAAATCCACATCGCTACACGCTAAAGTGTAACAGCGATTTTGCAGAGCCAAAGCCTTGCATAAAGTCTCATAATGCTCACGCCTACTTTGCCCCCACATTGCTGGTACTAGTATAACATCAGCACCACGCAATCTACTCCAAAGATCTATAAATCTAAGCTCAAAACAGATCAAAACGCCAACTTTTATCCCTGCTATTTCTCGGATAAAAATCTCATCTAAATTTCCAAATTTAAAAATTTTATCTTCACCATTTGGCTTAAATAATTTATATTTTCTTTGTTTAAACTCAAGCCCATTTGAACCTAAAAGCCTAAACTCATTATATCCATCAAACTCGCAGCTATACCCTAGATATGCACCACTTTTTAAAAAATTGGCCAAATTTTCATCCAAATCCAACCAAAACTGCCTATCAAATCTCTCATAGCCGCTAACACACAGTTCGCCACAAAGCGCTAAATCCCCACTTTTAAGCGAACCAGCAAATTCGCAAAGCTCACTAGCTCTACGAACTGCTCCTAAAGAGCTTAAAACATGCGTTTTAAGATTAGAAATCATCAAAGCTTAAGCTGCCTTTGCTATAATTTGTTACCTTACTTTCAAAGAAATTTGATTTTTGGTCATTAAATTTAGCAAAATCATCAACCCACTTAATTGGATGAGTTACATTATATAGCTTTTTAAGCCCAATTGATGTAAGTCTATCATCTACTAAATACTTTATATATTGCTCGATTATATCATCTGTAAAGCCCATTATTTGATTTTGAGTAATATATTTACCCCATTCAATCTCTAAAGCTCCAGCCTTTTGAAACATATCATAAATTTTAGCCTCAATTTGTGGAGTAAATAGATCTGGACGCTCCTTGCGAACTGAGTTTATCATATTTTGAAATAGCAATAAGTGAGTAATCTCATCACGCTGGATAAAGCGTATCATCTGCGCAGATCCTAGCATCTTTCCAGCCCTTGCTAATGCATAAATTGCCGTAAATCCGCTATAAAAATATACGCCTTCTAGAATTTGATTTGCTACCATTGCTAAGAGCAATTTCTCATCTGTTACATCGCCAGCAAGCTCTTCATATACGCTTGATATATAATCATTTTTACGCCTTAGGACATCATCGTGCTTTTCCATTTCGTATATTAAATCAGTATTATCGCAGATTGCCTCTACCATTACAGCATAGCTTTTTGAGTGGTTTGCCTCTTCGTAGGCTTGACGGGCTAGAACAGCATTTATCTCAGGAGCTGTGATATATGGGTTTATATTATCGGCTAGATTGTTTGTTTGAAAACTATCCATTGATATAAGCTGAGACCAAACTAGATCATACATTCTCTTTTCAGCTGTGGTAAGATTACAAGCATAATCACGCACATCATCAGTAGTATCAACCTCTTTTGGAAACCAAGTATTAGCCTCCATAATATCCCAAAGCTTAAGCGCCCAAGTATATTTAGCCTTAGTAAAATTCAAAATCCCATGCGGATTGCCGTTAAAAACCTTGCGGTCATTTAGCGTCTCATCGGAGCTTGGATTATATATCTTTTTTCTATTCATTTTAATTCCTCTCTTTTTAGATTTAAATTTTAATTTTTGGTTAAATTTATAATTTTAATCAAATTCCCTAGCTCTAGTTCTAATCTCATCAAAGCTAAATTTACGCAAAATCTTGCCATCTTTAAAAACTAAATTTAGCCAGTTAGTTTTATTGCCAAGCTCATCAGCTCTAATTGTTTTATAAATTTCATTTTCTTTAATTAGTGCTAAACGACCAGATTTAGAACGCTTTTTAGGGTCGGTTACTGGATTTTTATAGACATCTCTCCAGTTTATCCCATCGCTACTAACAGCATTTACCTTCATAGCAAATCTAAGCGTATCACGATTTAAATGTTGAAGCAATGCCCCGCCCATACCAAAGATTATATTATCGCTACTAATCTTTCTAAATTTAAGCTCATTTAAGATATCTTCTATACTTTGAGGATTTATCCCATCGCCATATATCAAGCGGATATGATCTGGTAAGACTTTATAGCCTTTTTGATTTATGCTATACCCTGCTAGACTCATCATCTTTTCAATACACTCACTAGCCATGGTTACTGGATTTCCACTATCTGGACGCAAGACAACCTTGCCGCCTTTTGCCTTAACCCTCTCAAAAAGCTTACCCCACAAATCAATCGCATTTAGCGTATCATAGCTATCAATCACACAAGCAAATGTTCCATCACCATAGCTTTGCACCATATTTTCATAGGCTCTCATCTCATTTTCTTTACCCCAAGATGTCATAGTACTATGCTCACTAGCTGGGATACTAAAAGCAGCCATATCAGCACCATAATACCTTTTAGCAAAGAGTGCGCCAGTAATGGTGTCTGAGCCTTTGAAATTTACCATATGAGCACTTCCGCCAATCCCAGCACTCTCAAAGCTACTCACACCACGAGCACCAAAATCATGCAAAGCAAAATCTATATTTGCTGGCGTTCCACTCTCTTTTAAAAAGTGCAAGATATTTTGTTTGCAAAAATAACTATTAGTTGCTACTGCTACTGGATACCAAATAGAACGCAACATCGCAGTCTCAAAATACCCTACTAGCCAGGCTAAATTTGGATCTGTATTTTTGATTTGTAGTAGTACATTTTCAGTTTGGATTATACTGCCCTCAGCTACTGCTTCAATCTCTAAAGGAAGAGCTCCGCCGTGATGCTCTACAATACGTAGCCAGCCATCTTTATTAAATTTCATCCCATGAGCTGTGATAAACTCACCAGCCTCATCAATGTGATCATATGTAATTTTTTGGCTTAGATATTCCATTAAAAACATCTGCAAACCATAAAATAAAAGCCTATTCCACCTACCACCACGAGATTCGATATATGAGCTTACAAATTTAATATCTTTTGGATATTGTAAATAGTGCGAAATCTTATAACTATCAGTGTTTAATATCGGATTCATATTTACTCTTTTATTCAAAATTTATACTTTATGTTAAATTTATTTTAGCTATTTATAAAATTTAGCTATATTTTAGCAAATTTATTTAAATTCTGTTTGATATTAAAAAAATTGATATAATTTTTCTTGATTTTTTGATTGATTTAATTATATAAGACCTGTACCAACAAGCCGTAGTAATTCATATGCTATCTATATCTACTAGCAGCAAAATCTCTAATACATATCATAATAAACCTCGCAATGGCTAAGCATTGCGAGTAAATTTAACCCAAGAGATTAGATTTCTAGTCTCTTGGTAATTTAAGCTATTAAAGATTTAAATTTAATTACTGTAATAGTCTTAATATATTTTGTTGTACTGAGTTGGCTTGACTCATAGCGTAGCT
>NZ_JAGCNF010000066.1 GCF_017646085.1 Campylobacter sp.
AAAGTGCAAAATCATCAGCAATCCCCTTTCCAAGAAGAATCTCAAAATCACTTGGAGTAGTATTGCTAAGCGCTTCTTTTACCACAGAGTTTATCTGTTTTTCATCATCAAAATTTACACCAAATAATATACCGCCTTCAAGCTTATTGCCATGCTTGACAATAGCTTGAGTTGAAATATATGGGCTAAATTTAAGATTGCTAAATTCTGCTTTTAATCTATCTACATCACTTTTATCAATTCCACCTTTAATGTAACTTAAAATAGTAATTGGATAATTCATAGTAAAGAGTTTGCGCTCAAACTCTTTATCAAAACCATTCATAATAGCCATTGCAATAATAAGCACCATAAGGCCAATACTTACACCCAAAAATGCTAAAATTGCAGATAAAGCAATAAACGGTTGAGAGCGATCAAATCTAAGATATTTAAAAAGTAGATACCTAACCACTAGGCAAAAACTCCTTTTTTTGGTCCACTCTTGCCACAACACTCTTTAAATTTAGCTCCACTACCACATGGACAAGGTGAATTACGAGATGGTTTTTTATCTATTTTTACTGATTCATTTGGAGTTTGATTAGAATTGCTATCTGGCTCTTCACTTTTAAATTTAACTATTTGTAATGTTCTTACACTTTCTGTTTTTAATCTATTTACTAACTCCATAAATAGATTATAACTCTCTTTTTTATACTCAGTTAATGGATCTTTTTGATTATAGCCTCTTAATCCAATGCCAGTTTTTAAAATATCCATTTGATATAGATGCTCTCTCCACGCAGCATCTAGAATTTGTAGATATAGTAATTTTTCTATACCTTTTCTTTGTTCGATATCTATATGCGACATCTTAAGTTCATAATCATTAGCCAATTTATCTATAATAAACCCTTTAAGCTCATTAAAATCAAGACCTTTAAGCTCACTTGGATCAATATCAATTAAGCTATTTTCTTTTATCACAAGAGCTAATCTATCTATATCAAAGTCCTCGCTTAATCCACCTTCAATAATATCAGCTTCATTTAATATCATCAATACTAAATCTTCTCTATTTAAGATTATTTTCTCTTTTAAATCGCTATTTGGATCTAGTAGTTCATCTCTATACTTATATATTGTCTTTCTTTGCTCATTTGCTACATCATCATATTCTAGTACATGCTTTCTACTCTCAAAGTGTAGGCTCTCTACCTTTTTTTGTGCGTTTTCTACTGCACGAGTAACTAGTCTACTCTCAATGCTTTCGCCCTCTTCAATTCCAAGGCGCTCCATTATAGCCTTAATCTTATCACTGCCAAAGATTCTAAGCAAATTATCCTCTAAGCTTAGATAAAATCTACTTACACCAGGATCACCTTGACGACCAGCACGCCCTCTTAATTGATTATCGATACGACGGCTCTCATGCCTTTCAGTGCCAATAATATATAAACCACCAAGAGCACGCACTTCATCATCAATACGAATATCTACACCGCGACCAGCCATATTAGTCGCAATAGTTACAGCACCTTTGGCTCCAGCTTCGGCAATGATTTGCGCCTCTTTTTCATGATTTTTAGCATTTAATACAGAGTGAGCTATACGCTCTTTGGCTAACATTTTATGAAATAACTCACTTTTTTCAATACTTGCAGTACCTACAAGTACTGGCTGACCTTTAGCATTGGCTATTTTTATCTCTTCTATTACAGCTTTAAATTTCTCATTTTCACTCTTATATATTAAATCATCTTTATCTACTCTTTTAATTGGCAGATTGGTTGGGATAGATATTACATCTAAGTTATAAATTTGAGCAAATTCAGCCGCTTCAGTTTGTGCAGTACCAGTCATTCCAGCAATTGTTCCATACATTCTAAAGTAGTTTTGAAAAGTTATATCAGCTAAAGTTTGACTCTCTTCTTGGATTTTTACACCCTCTTTAGCTTCTAGTGCTTGATGAAGGCCTTCGCTAAATCTTCTACCTTCGCTTAATCTACCAGTAAATTCATCTACAATTACCACGCCTTCATCACGAACTACATAGTGTACATCTTTTTCAAATAGATTATGAGCCTTAAGAGCTTGGTCTAAATGATGGCTTAAAATTGCATTATCTAGATTGTATAAATTTTCTACTCCAAATAGCTTTTCAGCTTTAGCAATTCCAGCCTCAGTTATTATTATAGTTCTACTTTTTTCATCTACGGTAAAATCTCCAGTTGGCTTATCTTGCGGTGTAGCTGCTGGCTCTCCTCTTGTCATAGCTCTTGCTACCTCATCTGCTTTGATATATCCATCTAATGTACGATTAGTAGGACCTGAAATAATTAATGGGGTTCTAGCTTCATCAATTAAAATACTATCAACCTCATCTACAATAACAAAATTATGCTCTCTTTGAACCTTACTAGATAGTTCAAATTTCATATTATCACGCAGATAATCAAAGCCAAATTCATTATTTGTACCATATGTAATATCAGCATCATATGAGGCTTTACGCTTACTATCATCATACTCCCCACCTACTATAATACCGACACTAAGACCTAAAAAATTATATATAGCACTCATTTGCGTAGCATCACGTTTAGCCAAATAATCATTTACCGTTACTACATGGACTCCCTTTTTATCCATTGCGTTTAAAACAACTGGCAAGGTTGCTACAAGGGTTTTTCCCTCGCCCGTTTTCATCTCTGCTATCTTGCCTTCATTTAATACCATACCGCCTATTAGTTGCACATCAAAGTGTCTCATATTTAGCGTTCTTTTTGACACCTCTCTAACAATAGCAAAAACATCATTTAATATGCTATCTTTAGTAGCCTTGCCATCTATTAAAGAGTTTTGCAAAGTAATAAATTCGCCCCTTAATTCATCATCACTTAATACTTCATATTTTGATTCTAAGGCATTAATTTTGGCTACTCTTTTATAATATTTTTTAATCTCTTTATCATTTTTAGTTCCAAATATTTTTCTAGCTATGAATGAAAGCATATTATATCCTGTAGTTAAAATAAGTCGCTATTTTATCTAAAAATCCCTTAAATTTAAGCTTTTATTTGCTAAATTTAGCTAAAATCATCTATTTAAAATACTCAAATTTAAGGCAAAATATGAGAAAATTTATACTTGTTTTTATCCTATCTTTAAATCTTTTTGGAGCTAATGAGTTAAAATTTAAAAGTTTAATTGGCGAATTTACTCAAACTATCACCAGTCAAGACCAAAAGATAATATATACTGGATCGTTAGCTATTGATAGTGATTTTGGTGCATTTTGGCAATATGATACACCAATGCAAAAACTAATATATTTTAGCAATAATCAAGTTATTATCATAGAACCAGAATTAGAACAAGCCATAATTACTAACCTAAAAAGTTCTCCAGATATCACTAAAATACTAAAAAATGCCAAAAAGCTTAGCGATGATAAATTTCAAGCAGTTTATGAAGATGTAGTCTATGATATCACCACTCAAAACTCACTACCAAAACTCATTGCTTATGAGGATAAACTAGGCAATAAAGCTATAATTGAATTTACCCAAATAAGCAAAGATAAAATAATAAGCAAGGAGATTTTAACGCCACAAATTCCAAGCAATTACGATATTATTAGCAATTAAAGATTTTTATTAAAATTTACCATCTAAGAGTTGATTTTCAATCTTTGGTAAATTTGGCACATTAGGCGGAGTTGAATCACCCTTGTTGTGCATATCTCTTATAGCATCAAGAATCTTTTGAACATTAGTTTCATCGACAAATTTAAGCCTAATGATATATATATCATCGATTGTTATAGAGTGCTTTTTATCTATATATTTTGTTAGAGTAGATTTAAAGCTCTCTTTGCCTTTTGAGGTCATAATATCTTCAGCATAAAAGCTACCTACAACAATATTTAAAGCATCATAAATAGGTGCTTTTTCTACATTATCATCTCTAGTTATAATCTCTAAATCCATTGATATTTTTTTAAGATTATTTACATCATATTTTGAGTATAAATCGCTCTCAAAACTCTCAACACTCACCACATCGCCAAAGCTAATTCCACATAAAATTAGCCAAAACATAAAAATTTTTTTCATATTCTTTCCTTTATAAAATTCTCTTTTTCATAAAACCTAGCTACGCATTTATCTATATTTACTACACTTTTTAGATATGAGTAAAAATCTCTTTTGCGTGTATAAATTATACTTAAATCATTCCAGCTAATTGCTCGTGATAGCGCTACATAAAGCTGTCCATTAGCAAAAATATTATTTAAATCACATACCAAATGCCTTATACTCATACCTTGCGATTTATGGATTGTAATAGCGTAGGCTAATTTTAGTGGAAACTGAGTAAATTCAGCCCGCAATTTCTCTTTTATACCGCCTTCATCATCTTTTTCGTACTCAAAAAGTGAATATGTAAATGGCTCTACATCGGCTATATTTCCGCTATCTTTTAGCACACTTATGCTAACTACCACGCCATTATCATCTTTATTAATATTTTTGATAATGCCTTGTTCGCCATTATAATACTCGCCCCATTTATTACATAAAAACATAACTCTAGCACCAATTTTTATCTTAAGTTCGCTTAAGACATTTAGATTATTTATCCACTTAGTATAAGCATCGTTTTGTAGTGTCTCATCATAAACTCTACCACTTGCGCTTATAGTTTCAAGTGGATTTGGAATTTGGGCTAATTTTTTAGCATTTAATGCATCAGCTTCAGCATTTCTACCATATAAAATTACACTATCTTTAGCGATCTCATTTGTAATTTTTGAGCTTAGTCTTTTGTAAATTTCAGCATCGATGATTCCTAGTCTAATGCGTGAAAGCATAGAATAAAATTGGACATCTGATGTGCGCTTAGATATTACTAATTCAATATTTTTAAATTTAAAATTATACCAAGCTGTCGAGTCAAATGCATAGTTAAATTTTATTAATGCCATATCATCTTTTTGGCGTTTAACAGGTGGAAGCTGATAAAAATCCCCTACAACCATAAGCCGCCCTTTAAATCCACCCTGCATAAGACGCAAAGATATCATCTCCATTAAATCTGCACTCACCATAGAGATCTCATCGATTATTAAAAGATCGATATTTTTAATAATATCAAACAGCTCTTTTAGCTTGCCTTTTTGCTTTGCATCAATCGCTTTAAGCTCTAAAAAATCTGCACATAGTCCAAATTTAAAAATGCTATGAATGCTTACTCCACCAAGGGCAACAGCACTAATTCCTGTACTACCAAGGGCTACAACATTTTTATTATTACTTTTATAAATTCGCAATATCTCCTTAGTCGTATAACTCTTACCTACACCCCCACCACCAGTTAAAAATATATTATGTTCTTCTAAAAGTTTTAAAATATGATTTAACAAAACAATTACCCTATTTTTGTTATAATTATAGCAAAAACAAGGGAATAAATGCGAAATTTAGTGTTAATGTTAATCATTTTTATATTTTTTGGTTGTGCTAAACAAAGCTATACTCTAAATGAACTAAATTTAAATCTTAATCTAGACTTTAAGCAAGATGCTAATATATTACCCGATACAAATTTAAACTTAAATATTGATAAAGCTGAGCTTTTAGAGCGCTATTTTAGTGTTTGGGATGATGAGTTTGGCGATATAAATAATGCTATGTGGGCATTTAATACTTATACTTATCAAAAACAAAAATATTATGGAGAGAGTCAAATTTTACGCACTCAAAACTGGTTTGATATGCAAAAACAAAACGCAAATTTTGCCCAGTTTAAAAGTATTTTAAAACCTGCAATTATCTTAAGAGATACTGCTGTTAGAAGCTTTCCAACAAATGAGAGACTATTTTTAAGCTTACAACCAGGCGAGGGTTATCCATTTGATTATTTACAAGATTCAAATTTAGAAGCCTATCATCCAGTTTTAGTTTCGCACTTTAGCCTAGATAGAGCTTGGGCATTTATCAAAAGTGATTCATTTAGCGGATTTGTCTCCTCTAATAATATAAAAATATTAAGTCAAAATGAAGCTAATAAATTTAAAAAATCCAAATTTGCTATATTTATTAAAGATAAAATTGCTATAAAAGATAAATTTGATACCTTTAAATTCTACTCACGAGTTGGCGGTTTAGTACCATATACTCATATTAAAGATGGCCATTTCATCACACCTGATGGACTAGCAATCAATCAACAAATTGCTACTACACAACTCAAACTTACTGCACAAAATGCTAAAAATGTGATAAATCAGATGCTTGGGATGAATTATGGCTGGGGAGGAATAGATGGTTTGCGGGATTGTTCAGCATTTACTAAAGACTATTTTGCAAGCTTTGGAATTTGGCTTCCACGAAACTCCAAAGCGCAGTCCCAAATCGCTCAAATCATAGATCTAAAAGGGCTTAATAATAGCGATAAAAAGGCTAAAATAGCCAAATTTGGAGTACCATATGCTACGCTTTTATATCTAAAAGGTCATATTATGCTCTATACTGGCATAATTGATGGCAAAATCAGTGTTACGCACGCATCTTGGGGGTTAAAAACCAAAAATAACGCCAGAGCGCTTATAGGTCGCACAGCTATCACAGATATAGAAATTGGTAGCGATAGAAACGATATAGCTACAACTTTGCTAAGTTTAGTAGAGTCTATGAATATCATAACTAGCAATTCAAAACTAGCACTAACAAATAGTTATAATATTAAATTCAACAATGATTTACTTATTTTTCCTAACGGCAAAACAATCCCTTATTATGATAAAGAACGAAATCCAACTATAAAAGATATGTTTAATTTAGAATATCCACTTTTGATGCCTTTAAATTCACCACTAATTGATGCTGGTAGAATTAGAAATGAGCTGTTTTTTGGCGAAATTTATGGCAAAAACGAAGAAGAAGTAAAGGCAAATTTAACTGAGGTTATCTGGCTAAAAAATAGTCTAAATCAAAAGCTTAAATTTAGTTCCATCAATGGCGCTGCACAAGCACTACAAAGAGTTAGCGATGAGCTAAATATCTTAGTACAAAATGAACCAAATTTAATAATCTATCTACAAAACATTGGTGGCACATTTAAATACCGCAACATTGCTCAAAGCACTAACCTCTCAGCACATAGCTGGGGAATTGCTATTGATATCAATGTAGCAAATAGTCACTACTGGCTATGGCATAAAGAGTACCAAAATCACATTCCATATAAAATTGTAGAGATTTTTGAAAAAAATGGATTTATATGGGGCGGCAGATGGGAACATTTTGATACTATGCATTTTGAGTATCGCCCTGAATTTGCCGCCTTACGTGGTATCAGACAAAGTGATACCAGCGTAAAAAAATATTAATTAAAAATAGGCAAACTTACCATTCCTGAAATTACAAAGGCGTTAATAATATCAATAAAAAACGCTCCAACTAAAGGAACTACAATAAAGGCCATATGGCTTGGCCCATAATGCTTAGTAACTGTTTGCATATTTACTAATGCTGTTGGCGTAGCACCAAGCCCAAAGCCACAATGTCCAGCTGATAAAACAGCTGCATCGTAATTTTTACCACAAAATCTATATGTAACAAAAATTGAATAAAGCACCATAATAATAATTTGAACTACTAAAATAGTCAGCATTGGAAGCGCAAGCGAGATTAGCTGAGAAAGATTAATAGTCATCAACGCAAATGCTAAAAATAATGATAAACTAACATTACCAATCACTGAGACTTCACGATCAAAGACTGTATGAATTTTAGTTGCTGATAAGACATTTCTAAGCACAGCACCAACTAATAAACACCATACAAATGTAGGCATAGTCACAAATGTTACAATTTTTTTAAGTTCAGTTCCAACCAATAAACAGATTGTAATAAGCGCTAAAGACTCAATAAATGAATTTGCTGTAATTAGCCTTTCTCTTTCTGGTTCTTCAAATAATGTATCATCTTTACCTGATTTATCTTTAGAAACTAGATTATGTCGTACTACTAAATATCTAGCTACTGGTCCGCCAATAATCCCGCCAGCAATGAGTCCAAATGTAGCAGCTGCCATTGCAATCTCCATAGCTGGAGCATAATTATATGGCTCTTTTATAAACTCAGCTGCCCATGCAGCACCAGTACCATGACCACCACTCATTGTAATTGAGCCTGATAAAAGGCCAATTAATGGATTTTCACCCATTGCTAAAGCTACGCCAACACCAGCTAAATTTTGCAAAATCAAAAGACCAGTAACGATAAATAAAAAACCAAATAAAATCTTACCACCCTTTTTAAACGCAGCAAAATCAGCACTCAAACCAATACTAGCATAAAATGCTAGCATAAGTGGATCTTTTAGTGAACCATCAAAGCTAAAGCTAAACCCTGCATATCTATTGGCAATAAATATTGCTATAGCTACGATTATACCACCTACAACTGGTTCTGGAATATTGTAATCTTGCAAAAATTTGCTCTTTTTGATAATAAAAGTACCTAGCAAGAGTACAAAAACCATCGCACAAAGAGTGGAGTAAAAATCAAACGTAATTTCCATGTTACCACCTTAAATTTAAATTAGATTTATAATTATATTCAGTTTAGCTTAAATAAAAGGTAGATTTTGGAATTTGTAGTTAAATTTAAGTTATAAATAAAAGATAGATTTAAGAGTTGGTGGCCAAATTTAAGCTTGACCACCAATAAAGGGGCTAAATTTATTAATCTAATTGATGACGACTAATTGTTGGAATATCTAAATCATCGCTACTAATATTTAAATCCAAACCTGAAACTCTACGATAACTAAATATACTCTCTTTTGGCTCTTCAGCTTTTACTGGAGTACTCTCTTTAGCAGCTGCTACTGTAGTTGCATTAGCAGCAGTAGCTGGTTGAAGTTTAGCTATATTGCTATCTGAAAAACCAGTAGCTACTAAAGTTACTAAAACTTTATCAACTGGCATATTTATATCACATTTTGTACCCCAGAATATATCTGCATCAGGATCAGCAGCTGCTTCAATAATCTCCATCGCTTCAGTCATATCGCTCATTGGGCAGTCTGGATGAATCGTAAAATGTACGATAGCACCCATCGCACCTTTAATATCCATATCATCTAATAATGGAGATTGCATAGCGCATTTTAATGCTTCTTGAGCTGCACCATCACCTTGAGCTTCTCCTACCCCCATAAGTGATAGACCTCTATGGCTCATAGCAGTTTTTACATCAGCAAAGTCAAGGTTAATATCACTCTCACCATGACTAAGAACGATTGAGCTCATACCATTTACTGCACGCGCTAAAATACTATCTACAATTTTAAAGCTATCTTTAATTCCAGCTTTTCTATCTACTATATTGCTTAGCTTTTCATTTGGGACTACTACGACACTATCGCACTCTTTTTTAAGCTCGTTTATACCCTCAACTGCTAAGCGCATTCTCTTGCTACCTTCAAATTTAAACGGGGTAGTTACTACAGCAATAGTTAGCGCACCAATCTCTTTAGCAGCTTGAGCTACAATAGGAGCTGCGCCAGTACCGGTACCACCGCCAAAACCTGAAGCAATAAAAACAATATCAGAATTTTCTAATGTTGTTTTAATATCTTCATAGCTTTCCATTGCGGCCTCTTTGCCTACAGTTGGTTGCATACCAGCACCTAAGCCTCTAGTTTTTTTCTCACCTAATTGAATTTTATTTGGGGCTGCTGAGCTATCAAGTGCTTGCGCATCTGTGTTGGCTATAATTAAATCAACACTTTTCATACCATCTTCGTTATGTATACCTTCTCTAATGATATGATTAATCATATTGCCGCCACCGCCGCCGACACCTACAACCTTAATCTTTGCACCATAAACATTTTGTTTTTCTTCTACTGTAAAACCACTCATCACAAGCCCCTTTTTTAAAATAAATTTTTTAAATAGTTCATAAATTTAGAGACAGAATTGACCTTTTCTAGGGCAATATTCTCTTTTAGGACATCTTTGTCGCCATTATCATCAATTTTAAGATCTAGTTCCATTTTTTGCTTAGGCTGAACTTTAGGCATAACATCATCAAAACTAGCTAAATTATTACTTGGAATAGTCTGCGGGATATGCTCATCAAATTCTTTAGTTGCCACAAATGGATTTGGTCTTAATACTATCTCATCTTTGTGGCGTAGCTTTCGCTCAGAGTCTATCTCATATGGAGTAAAATATCCAGCACCATATAGACAAAGTCCAATTGCGCATGAATTTGCTGGGTCTTTAAAGACATCAATAGAACCGCTAAACTCTCTTGGCCTAGCAATTCTAACAGGCATATTATCAAATATTGCAGTAGCTAACTCTCTAAGCCCTTCTATCTTAGCCATACCACCAGTTAGCACAATACCGGCTGAAGCATACTCTTTATATCCACTCTCGCTAAGCATCTTAGCAAGTATCATTAAAGCCTCTTCAACACGCATATATATAACATTTATTATTACACTAATATCTACTTCGTGACTAGAGTTCTCATCTCCTAAATCAGGCAATACAATTAGCTCGTTACTTCTAGGCTTTAATGTACCATATTTTATTTTTACTTCTTCAGCTACTGCTGGCGGAGTGTGAAGTACTGTAGATATATCAGTGGTTATATTTAAACTTCCAACTGATAAAAAATCATTATATCTAATTGAATTTCCTGAGTGAATCACCATATTGCAGCTAGAACCGCCCAAATCTATTAATACTGTACCTAAAGCTTTTTCATCTTCATTTAATGTAGAAATTGCTGAAGCGTATCCAGATAATACAATATTATCGGCTTTTAATCCAGCTTTTTCTATCGCTTTTCGTAAATTCATAATAGCGGATTTTTGCACAGCAATGATATGAGCTTGCACCTCTAGCCTAGTACCATTCATACCAAGTGGATCTTCTATATTGTCTTGTTCATCTACTTTAAAATTATATGGTAAAGTATGCAAAATTTCATAATCGTGTGGAATTTTTACCTTATATTCAGCTGAACTAATAGCACGCTCAATCTGCTTAATTGTTACTTCTTTTTCAGGAATATTTATCACATCTTTACAATTAATATTTTTTGCATCTTTACCAGATATTGAGACTATAACTTTATCAAATTTAATTCCAGCTGTCCGTACTACGCTGCTTACGACTGATTTTATAGAATTTGAAGCTAATTCGATATTTGTGATTGAGCCCTTTTTTAGTCCTTGGGATTTGACTGTTCCCATACCGATAACTTTTATAGTATTTTCTAATGACCTTGGCTCATGTTCTACCATCACAGCGCAAATCTGCGTAGAACCGATATCAATACCTAAAATTTTAGTTCCCACGACTACTGACCTTTGTAATATTGTTCTATCTTATATCTATGCTGAAGTGATGAGAGTAAATCATCTATTAGCTGTTCATTTTTGATATTATAAGCACTATTGCTTAATAAATTTTCATATTGCGATATATCATTAGCATTTGCTAATTTTTGATCTGTGATCTTATATATTATAGCTTTATTGCCTACAATTATATAGCCATCTTTTATATTTCTTGCAAAGATTGAATTTATAAACTCACTCACTTCATTTTCATTTAATCCATCAATCTGCGGCATAGAATCCCTAGATACAAATCCAATATCTTTACCGCTAAAATTATCTAAAGCACTCTTGGCCTTAATCTCTAGACTATCTTTTAGTTTATTATCTATATACTCATCTACTATTAACTCTCTAGCCTCTTCATAGCTCATAGGCTTTGGTAACTCTTTAGACTCTAGTCTAGATATTAGATATCCATCTTTATAATCCACTCTATATACAAATGGTTTTAGATAGTCGCCTACTTGCATATCTTTTAGCTCGCTAGAATCAAAGCCAAAATCTCCATCTAACACAGCCATATCAAATTCTAGCTCTACCTCACCTTTTTTAGCTTTTATATATTCACTTAGAGCTAACTTCCTAGTTTGCCTCATATCATATTCGTCTTTTACACGATCTTTAGCAGCTTCAAAACTTAAAATTTTATCAAATCCATCTCTAAACTGCCCTCTATTTTCTTCATAATACTCTTGCAATGCAGTCAAATTTTCATCACTTATGACTTTAGGGATAAATTTGCTCTTTAGATTATACTTTGTTTTGGTTAGATATCTATCTTTATTCTTTTCCCAGATTGATTTTAGCTCAACCTCATCAACTTTTATACTATTTCTATCTAGAGAAATAATCTGCGCAGATACCTTATCTTGCATAAAGTAGCTAGCTGCTAACATATCTAAATCTCTATCGCTAACATCAACTCTAATAGCACTAAAAAGCTTCTG
>NZ_JAGCNF010000067.1 GCF_017646085.1 Campylobacter sp.
GCTAAGTGTTATTGAAAATATGTTAAAATCAGTAAAGTAAAATTTAAGTATCTTATAAGAAATAAATTATATATTTTAAAATCTGATTTTATGGATATTGGTTGCGAGAGAGGGACTTGAACCCCCGACCCTCGGGTTATGAGCCCGATGAGCTACCACTGCTCCATCTCGCGTCATAATATATGAGGTGGATGGGGTAAGAGGATTCGAACCTCTGAATGACAGGACCAAAACCTGTTGCCTTACCGCTTGGCGATACCCCAATC
Source organism: Campylobacter sp. (assembly GCF_017646085.1). Classification (GTDB taxonomy): domain Bacteria; phylum Campylobacterota; class Campylobacteria; order Campylobacterales; family Campylobacteraceae; genus Campylobacter. The sequence continues at coordinate 267 of NZ_JAGCNF010000067.1, forward strand.
TAAAAATGAATTGTAATTATACAATATTTTTTTATATTTGTCAAGACTTAGAGCAATTATTTGCTATAAGTCTTGAATAAATTTAAATTTTAGTGCAATTTAGACCAAATTTTACGTTTCCATGCCCAAGCAAATACACTAAGAATAGCAAAATAAATCATGATGTAGATACCTGTTGCTTCTCTTTCATCTTTTTTGCTATCGCCAGCTTCTCTCATATACTCAATAACTTGCTTTTGAGCTTGTTCATTTAAGCCAACACGAGGCATAGATGTACCAGGAAGCATTTTTTGAGTATCATTGATGAAATTATTTAGATATAGTTCGCTTCTAGATCTAATATACATAGATAGATCAGGAGGCGTCATACCTAGATAATTTGCTATGCTTTGTTTGTTGCCATTAGCAAATACATTTACATATTTCATATCATGACATCTAGCACAAGATTCTATAAATACATCTCTATTGCTCATCTCTTTTGGTGCTATACTTTTGAAGTATGCTACTAAGTCTGCTACTTCTTGATTTAGATCACCACCAGCCCCATAGAATGCTGTCATAGGGAATGGATTTGTATCATTAAATTTATGAGTAACTTTTAATGCCATAGCTGGATCTTTGATAAGGGCAGCTAAGAATTTGCCATCATAAAGATATCCAATATTGCTAAGATCTGGTGGAGCAACACCATAAGCCTCGCTAGCACTTTTATCATCCATTGCTGGTTCAAAACCTGCTGATTTAATGCTATGGCATGCTGTACATCCAGCAGCTGCTACCAAATTTGCACCTGAAGCTGCATCGCCTTTTGTAAGGTCAATACTTTCTATATCTGCCCAAAATGTACTATATTTTTCTAGTTCTGCTTTTGCATTTTCTAGAGTTTTAGTAGCACCATCTATGATATTTGCATCACCGCTAGCTTGAGCAGTTTTTAAAGCAGCTTCTGCTTTTTCTACATTTGTTTTTGCTAGAGTTGTATCCTCTTTGGCAAAGTCAAAATTCGCTGGTTCAACATGTGGGTGTAAAATTGAATGTGCATAAGGTTCAACACCCCAATAAATAGCGCCTGTAACAATAATGACGACTAAAAACGCTTTTAATTCTTTCATTTATTTGCCTTTCTTTCCCTAATTGTGATGATAGGAAGTACTACAAGTAGCAACACAAGGAAGCCAACAGAAGAGAAGAAACCTATCCAAGCATTAAATCCTGTTGGAGGAAGTTTGCCATACACTGTTAGGATAATTAAATCAATGATAAGCAACCAGAACCACACAAAGAAGCCTTTTCTTTTATGAGCTGGAGCTACTACATCGCTTCTATCATATAGAGGCATAAAGAATAGCGAAATGCCAGCGAATGCCATAGCTAAAGCACCAATATCAGCTGCTTTTAAAGGCCCAATATCAAAGAAGAAACCACGTAAAATTTCATATTGCCATAAGAAATACCACTCAGGATAGATATGAGTTGGAGTCTTAGCAGCGTTTGCAGGATCAAAATTTATTGGATCCATGGCAAAATTAAAATGGAAACTCACTAGATAGAAGAAGAAAATCATAAATAAAGATACATAGAAGAAATCTTTACTTAAAAATCCCGGCCAAAATGGAATAACTTTTGAATTTACAGTATCGCCTTTTAGATATTTTTCAGCTTCAAGTTCAAAATCAATCTCTTCACCCTCAAGGTTATTTACGTGAGGAATACGTAGAGTATAGAAGTGAACAGCTATTACCATTATGATAACAATTGGTAATAGACAAACATGAAGCATAAAGAATCTTGTAAGAGTAGGATCGCTAACTGCATAATCTCCTCTAATCCACTCTACAAGAGCATCACCAATAAATGGAATTCCGCCAAATAGTTGTGTGATAACTTATGCTGCCCAGTAACTCATTTGTCCCCATGGTAGCATATAACCACTAAATGCTTCAGCAGAGAATATTAAGAAAAGTAGCATACCGCTAATCCAGATCATTTCACGACCTTTTTTGTATGAACCATAATATATGCCTACAAATGCGTGAATATAGATAATCAAAAAGATAACAGACGCTGCAACCGCATGAATATGACGCCATAACCAACCGTATTCAACCTCTTTCATGATAGTGTAGTTAACGCTATCAAAGGCTAAATTCGCATCTGGTTTATAGTACATTAAAAGCAATAAACCGCTTATAAAAAGCAGGGTAAATAGTACAGTTAAAACTACACCCATCGCCCAAAGAAAATTGATATTTTTTGGTATCCAGTACTGTGCTGCTAGTACATTCCATAACTTCGTAACAGCTATACGCTGATCAAACCAATCACGTACGCTTGTAGCTTTTGTAATGTGTGCCATAAATCCTCCCTTACACTGTTGCGACTAATTTTTTGTACTCAGGACCTTCTTCGCCTAGTACAAGCTTAGTCCCATCAATTTTAAATGGTGGAATATCTAATGGGCGTGGCGGTGGGCCAAATACATTCATACCATCAGAGTTAAATTCTCCACCATGGCAGGCGCATTTAAACAGCTTATCACTTGGGCTCCAGCTAGGTATACAGCCAAGGTGTGTACATAGACCGATTGTAACTATATAGTTGCCATCACCTACTACGATATCTCTTGATGGATTAGCCTTCATACTATCATCTTTTTTAAGGATGAATATAGGCTTTTTACGCCACTCTACTTGACGAAATTCGCCAGGTTGCATAGGGCTTAGATCTACTGTTGTAAAACCAGCAGCCTTAACGCTAGGAAGCGGATCCCAAGACTTTTTCATCCCTACTAAAGCAAAAGCACCGCCAACAGCTGCGACAGCACCAAATGCCATTCCGATGAAATCACGTCTTTCTTGCTTTTGAACAGACATTTCTTTCCTTTCGATTATTTAGTTATTGTAATCAAATTTAAGCTAGACTTACACTATATAAGTGAAAGCTAAACTTGTAATTTTACCATTTTAAAGTTAAAAATTTATTTAATTAGAATTAATTTTTATAAAGAAAAAAATAGATTAAATAGCCAAGCTTTATAGCTTAGCTATTTATAGGTTTATGACGTTTAATAGCGATGTGAAGTATATCTATAGCAGCTGGAGTTATTCCGCTTATATTTGAAGCAGCTGCTAGAGTTGGTGGAGCAAATTTAATTAATTTTTCAACTACTTCATTACTTAGGCCGCTAATTGTTTTAAAGTCTAAATTGCTTGGAATTTTGATATCTAAAAGACCTTTCATCTTTTCAACTTCTATATGTTGTTGAGCGATATAGTGATAATATTTTGCTTCAGTTAAAATTTGATTTATAGAGTTTTGGTTTAAATTTTCAAAAAATGGATCAAGCATTCTTAGTTTAACCTCATTAAAGCTTTTTCTAGCAACTAATTTTTGAAGTGCTATTTTTTCATTTATTGGCTCTTCTTCTATATTTGATAGAAATTCCAAAGTCTCTTTATTTGGAGTAATCTCTTTTGTAAGCAGTATCTCCATCGCTTTTTCTAGATCCTCTTTTAAGGCCAAAACATCATCATATGCATCTTTAGGTAAAAGACCGATATTGTAGCCATACTCGCTAAGTCGTAAATTTGCATTATCTTCTCTTAAAAGCAGCCTAAACTCAGCCCTGCTAGTAAACATTCTATACGGTTCTTTTGTGCCTTTTGTTACTAGATCATCGATTAAAACACCAATATAACTCTCATCTCTACGGAGGATAAGCGGGTCTTTGTTTTGTAAATTTAGAGTTGCATTTATCCCAGCCATTAATCCTTGAGCTGCTGCTTCTTCGTATCCGGTAGTACCATTTATTTGGCCAGCTAAATATAGACCGCTAATTTTTTTACTCTCTAAAGTGTGTTTTAGCTCAGTTGGATTGACATAATCATACTCTATAGCGTATCCGTGGCGAACTATTATAGCGTTTTCAAAGCCTTTTATAGAGCGCAACATCGCTACTTGAGCATCGTACGGAAGTGATGTAGAAAAGCCATTTATATAGTATTCAGTCGCCTCTAGAGTTTGAGGCTCTATAAATAGATGATGTCGTTCTCTATCACCAAAGCGATTTATTTTATCTTCAATACTTGGGCAGTATCTAGGCCCTACGCCTTCTATTTGACCTGTAAATAGTGGAGCGCGATCAAAATTTGATCTAATTATATCGTGTGTGTCTGTATTTGTGTATGCTATGTAGCAAGGAAGTTGATTTGGAGTCCAGTTTTTAGTTCTAAAACTAAATGGCGCTGGCTCTGCGTCTCCATCTTGAATTTCTAAAACACTAAAATCAATTGAACTAGCTAAAACCCTTGGACAGGTTCCAGTTTTTAGTCTTCCCATCTCAAGGCCAAGGGATTTTAGTGAGTTTGGAAGCTCTTTAGAACTTAGTTCACCTACACGACCAGCCTCTAGCTTATTTGTACCTACATGAATTAAACCATTTAAAAAAGTTCCAGTAGTTATAATGAGCTTATCGCAACTATACTCATTATCTAGGTGAGTTTTTACTCCAGTTATTTTTGAATCTTGTGTTAAAATTTGAGTAGCTATCTCTTGAGTAATTTGTAAATTTGGAGTGTTTAATAATAAATTTCTCATATAGATTCTATATCTATCCATGTCGATTTGTGCTCTACTACCACGCACAGCTGGACCTTTGCTCTCATTTAAAAGTCTAAATTGTATCCCGCACTCATCTGTAGTAAGCCCCATTTGACCTCCAAGAGCATCAATTTCTTTTACTAAATGCCCTTTAGCTAGTCCGCCAATTGCAGGATTACAGCTTGCAGCACCGATTTGTTCAGCTAGAATTGTAATTAATAGAGTTTTTGCTCCCATTTTGGCAGCTGCAAGTGATGCCTCAATCCCAGCATGCCCACCGCCAACTACGATAATATCATATTTCATTACTATTTACCTTATTATTTTTAGGGGCGATTTTACCCAATTTATAGTAAAAGATTTATAAATTTAATCTTGTATTTTTGGTTGAATTTAGAAAAAATAGCTATAATTTGGCTATTTAAATTTGAGGTGATTATGTTTAATGGACTTATTCGCGAGATTGGTGAAGTTAAAAGTTTTGATGGTGCAATATTAAAAATTAAAGCTACTCATAAGCCAAATTTAGGCGATAGTATCGCAGTAAATGGTGCGTGCCTTAGCGTAGTAGAAGTATATAGCGATGGTTTTAGTGTTGAGCTTAGTAGTGAAAGTAGTGGCATTTTAGCTTTAGAGAATTTACATTCTAGAGTACATATAGAACCAGCTATGAGAATTGGAGATAGAATAGATGGGCATTTGATGCAAGGACATATAGATGCAATTGGAGTGATAAAAAGTATTAAAAAACTCTCAACTGGTTTTGATTTTTTTATAGAATTGCCTAATGATATTTTACATCTTATAGCAAATAAAGGAGCTGTTGGAGTTGAGGGTGTAAGCTTAACAGTTAATGAAATTAATGGCAATATTATGCGCTTAACACTAATCCCTATAAGTATGAAAGATACTCTATTTGGTGAGTTTAAAGTAGGGCGAAGAGTTCACATAGAAAGCGATATTTTAGCTCGTTATATTGATAGAATTTTAAAAACTAATAAAGAAACCCTTACTTGGCAAAAGGCTGATTTTTATGCTAGTATCTATTGATAATGAGCGGTTAATTGCTGGATTTACTACTAAATTTGGTGGAGTAAGCTCTGGGGTGTATGCTGAGTTAAATTTAGCTATGCATGTAGGAGATGATGCTAATAATGTGGAAAAAAATAGGCAAATTTTATGCCAAAAAATTGGAGCAAATAGGCTTATTTTTATGGATCAAATTCACTCTGACAAGGTTGAAGCCTTAAATGATATTAATCAAATTTTAAACCCTTGTGATAGTATATTTACAGGTATTAGCAAAGTTGGTTTATGCGTAATGGTAGCTGATTGTTCGCCCGTACTTTTATATGATAAGAGATTAAATTTAATAGCAGCTATTCATGCTGGACGGGCTGGAGTTGTAAATAAAATTATTAGTAAAACAGTTGATAAAATGGGTTCAAACCCAAGCGATATAGTGGCTATAATTGGGCCAAATATCAAACAAAAGTGTTATAATATTGGTAATATGGAACTTGGTGAGTTTAATAAATTTATAAAAAACGGCTATTTTGATATGGATAAAAGCATTGAGTTTGAGCTTAAAAATCTTGGAATAAAAAATATGCAGTTTAGCACACTTTGTAATCATTGCGATGATCGATTTTATTCATATCGTAAAAGTAAAGCAACTGGTAGATTTGCTGGATTTATAATGTTAAAAGGGTAAAGAAAATGTATGAGAGATGTAGCGATATTGAGCTATTAAAAATCGCTCAAAATGCTAGAAATTATGGATTGGAATTTGGAGAGAATTTGGCAGTTTTGGAGCTATTTTTTCGTCCAAAAAATTTTGATATAACTAGTAGTGATTTGCAAAATATTGGTCTAGTTTTTACTTCGCTTGAGAGCATAAAAGAGAAGTTTCAGCTAAGTAAATAGACTAATTTTGGGATAAATTTATTTTTTATAAAATTTGGTATTAAATAAATAAAGCAAATAATAAGTTAAATTTAGCTATAATTGGCCCTTCATTTCACATACGTTAATCCTTGTTTAGTTGCAGTAAATGTCACTGTTAAGGAGCGTAGAGGAAGAAACTAATCAAACTTTTAAGGAGAAACTCATGGTTACTATGAGAGATTTACTAGAGTGTGGTGTGCATTTTGGTCACCAAACAAGACGCTGGAATCCAAAAATGAAAAAATTTATTTTTGGTGAAAGAAAAGGTATCTACATTATAGATTTACAAAAAACTATTAGATATTTTAGATATACTTACAATGTAGTTAGAGATGCTGCAGCTGAAGGTAAAACAATCTTATTTGTAGGTACTAAAAAACAAGCTGGCGTAGCTATTAAAGAATATGCAGAAAAATGCGGTATGCCATATGTTAATCAAAGATGGCTTGGCGGTATGATGACAAACTTTGGAACAATTAGACAATCAATTAGAAAATTAGAAGTTATCGAAGCTATGGAAGAAGATGGCTCAATTAATCTATTAACTAAAAAAGAAGCTCTAATGCTTCGCCGCAAAAAAGAGAAACTAATTGCAACTCTAGGCGGTATTAGAAATATGAAAACTTTACCTGATATGATCTTTGTAATTGATACTGTAAAAGAGAGAATTGCAGTAGCAGAAGCTAATAAATTAAAAATGCCAGTTGTAGCACCAATTGATACAAACTGCGATCCAGATATTATTGATTATCCAATTCCTGGTAATGATGATGCTATTAGAAGCGTTCAACTATTCTGCCAAGAGATGGCTGAGGCAATTAACGAAGGTAAAGCTTTAAGAGATCAAGATGAAAGCGCTGAAGATATAGAAGCTCCAACTCAAGAAGAAAAAGATGAAGTAGTAGCAGAGGCTATGGCTGAAGGTGAGGAAGAGTAATGGAAATTAGCGCAAGTATGGTAAAAGAGCTCCGTGAAAGTACCGGAGCTGGTATGATGGATTGTAAAAAAGCTCTTCAAGAAGCTAATGGCGATATGGAAAAAGCAGTTGATATATTAAGAGAAAAAGGTCTTGGTAAAGCTGCTAAAAAAGCTGATCGTCTAGCTAGTGAAGGTCTTGTAAGTGTAGTTGTAAGTGATGATAACAAAACGGCAACTATCACAGAAATCAACTCTGAGACTGACTTTGTTGCTAAAAATGCAACATTTGTTGATTTAGTTAAAAATACAACTCTTCATGTACAAACAAACTCAATCACAACAGTAGATGAGTTAAAAGAATCAAGCATTGGTGGAGTTAAATTTGAAGAATTCTTCCAAAGCCAAATCGCTACAATTGGTGAAAATTTAGTAGTAAGAAGATTTGAAACTATTAAAGCTAGCGCAAATGGCGTAGTAGCTGGATATATCCACTCAAATAGCCGTGTGGGCGTTCTTATTGGTGCGGCTTGTGACTCTGAAGAGACAGCTAGCAAGATAGGTGATTTTTTACGCAACCTATGTATGCATGCTGCTGCTATGAAGCCACAAGTAATTAGCTATAAAGAATTTGATGCTGAATTTATAGAAAAAGAGTATTTAGCATTAAAAGGCGAACTAGAAAAAGAGAATGAAGAGCTTGTACGTCTTAAAAAACCTCTTCATAAAATTCCAGAATATGCTAGCCGTGCTCAGCTAAGCGATGAGGTAATAGCTAAAGCTACTGAAAACCTAAAAGAGGAATTAAGAAAACAAGGTAAACCAGAAGCTATCTGGGATAAGATTCTTCCAGGTCAAATTGATCGCTATATAGCTGATAATACTCAACTAGATCAACGCCTTACACTGCTTGGCCAATTCTATGTAATGGATGATAAAAAAACAATTGAGCAAGTTATCGCTGAAGAAGCTAAAAAACTTGGCGGTCAAATAGAAATCGTAAGCTATGTAAGATTTGAAGTAGGTGAAGGCCTAGAGAAAAAAGCTGAGGATTTTGCTGCTGAAGTAGCTGCTCAAATGGCTTAATTATGTTAAGAGCGTTAAATTTAACTCATAAGTTTGATTATGCGCTTTTTAATGATATAAATTTAGATATAAAACCTGCTACTACTACTGCTATTATGGGAGTTAGTGGTAGCGGGAAATCTACAATTTTACATATTTTATCTACACTTTTACCGCCTTATTCTGGCGAAGTTATCTATAATAATAAATCACTTTACCAATTAAGCAATAGCGAACTTCTAAAAATACGCAGATATGATTTTGGTATTATTTTTCAAGCGCATTATTTATTTAAAGGATTTAATGGATTTGAAAATATTGAACTTGCTACAATTTTAAGTGGTCAAAAGATAGATCCAAAGTTGCTAAAAGCGTTGAAAATAGATAAGGTAATTAATCAAAAAATTGGCGAATTAAGTGGCGGCCAACAGCAGCGTGTAAGTATAGCTAGAGTCCTAGCTAAAAAGCCTAAGATTATATTTGCCGATGAGCCAACTGGAAATCTAGATCAAGCCACTGCAAAAGAGGTAATGGGTGTAATCTTTGATTATGTAAGCGCCAATAATGCTGCTTTAGTCTTAGTCACTCATGATGAAAATTTATCTAAACTTTGTCATACTAGTTATCAATTATCAAATTTTGGCTTAACTAAAATTTAATAGCCAAATGTTGTTAAATTTAACCATAATGAAGATAATTTAAATTCTATTTGAATGGATAAAAATTTATAATTTTTAATTAAAATATTTAGAAATTTGAATTTAATTTTTATAAATTTATGATAATTTGAAAAACTATTATATAAAACTTAAATAAAAATCTTCTAAATTTATCTTTAACTATCCTCTCTTGCATCTGCTAAAACCATCCCAAACAGTACATTTATACCAGCCTTTTTTAGTACTTTTTTAGCTTCAAGTATACTAGTGCCAGTTGTGATAATATCATCAACTAAAATTACTGGATTATCAATTTTTTTTAAAAGCTTAAATCCTCTTGGATTTTTTTGGCGAAATTCTAGTGATTTACCAGCATATTTGACCGGATTTGTTGCACGAATAGCCCGATAAACTGGCTGTAAATCTGTATTTTTAAGCGATTTAGCTAGTATTGCTGTGTGTGAGTAGCCGCTTTTAGTATTATCATCTAGAGGAACGACAGAAATTGTACTACCAAAGCTAAACTCATTAGCAAATTTAGCCATACAAAGTTGTGCTAAGCGAGAAATAGCAAAGCTACCATATAGATTATGTTTAGATAAGATAATCTCTTTAATATCGCTATATTTATAAAAATAATAAACTTTTAGCCCATCAACGAGCCGGCATCCTTGTTCATATTGACTTAGTATTTGCTCGCATTGAGTGCAGATAATAGCTAGGGAGAACCTAGAGCATTTAGCACAACGCATTAGTTAGCTGCTAAAATAGCCCTAGTCGTAACCCTTACCATATCATTTAACATATCAGTAATAAATGGCTGAAATGCTGATACTCTAGGGAGTGGAGTGTATTTACTTTGTGGTTGAGATATGGTTTTAGTTATGATGGTATCACCATTTTTGATTTTGATTTTTAACTTGCTTTTACCTTGAAGATTTTGCCCGCTATAGCCACTTAAATTTGCGCTAAATTCTATAATCTCTATATCAACTATGCTAGGATTTTGCCCGCCTAAAATTGCATTACTAGATTTTAATTCCATCTGAAGTGCTTTAGCAAAGGTTTGTTTTAAATCCTCAGCCATTATTACGCTATGTTCTACACTACCTTTAGAATCAGTAATCGTAGCAATTATACTCTTATTTGCTCTAGTATCAGTAATGCTATTTATGCTTATCTCTTTTTGGGTTAAATTTAGTCCTACTGGAGTGTAGCTAGGTAGGCTCAATACAGAGCTAGAACTAGCACATCCAGTTAAATTTAATCCTATACAAAGCATCAAAACTACAAAAATAGCCACTCTCATATCTAGCCTTTATAGTTTTGAAATCTCTTGAGCAACTTTATTGGCTGATTGCTTGATTAGTAGATTCATATATAGGTCAAAATCATCTATCTTGCTTACGCTTAGATCGCTTACATTTTGGGTTGTAGTGATGTAGAGCGTTCTATTTTTATTGATGTTTTTAATTTTTAGCGTACCAAAGAGTTTTGAATTTAAATAATTTGCACCTGGACTATAAATGCTTTTGATATTATCAAATTCAAACTGAACCCTATATGTATAAGGCGAATCACCATCACTTGCAACATAAATTCCACGAGCTTCTAGTTCAGCAGCTAATGTTTCGTAAAATACTTTAGCAAAATTTTTATCAAATTTAATATATTTACCATTAATTTTTATGATTTTTTGTGTCTCTATTAAATCGATAACTTTATGGATATATACCTTTTTTAGTGCTGCTGATGTATCGATTGTGCGGATATTTTCACAACAATTTATTGCTATATCACTTCTGTATAATTTACCATCAATTAGCGTCTCATAGCCTCTTTGCGAGCAAGGCTCACACTTTGCATCTATGCGAAATAGTGTTTGTTTAGGTTTTTGCTCCTGGTTAGTTTGTGTATTATTGCTTACAGCACATCCACCAAAAATCATTGCCAAAACTAAAACCAAAAATACTCTCATTTTCTCTCCCTTATAGATTTTATACTCTCTCCACCTAGGCCATAATTTTGCATATCGATCTCATCGATAATGACTACAGTGCTAGCTTTATTTCTGCCTAAGACCCGACTTACTAACTCTGTTACCCCATCTATTAGCTGTGCTTTTTGCTCGGCTGTAGGCTCACCATTTTCTTTAGTTACTCTAATGTTGATATATGGCATTATTTTCCTTTTAAGTTATACTAGCAAATTTTGTACCATTACAAGTTTAATATACTATTTTACTATTTGCCACTCTCCGTTACTATCTCTTTTAAGTCTGATTTTATCACCATCTATATGGCTATTTTCAGATTTAATTTTAATAGTTATTTGAGTATTATTTTCACTATTATCTTGACTTAATATCTCTATATCTTTGATTACTTTGCTAGTATTAGTAGTTTTATTTTGTTCTATTGTAGCGTTTATAGCGCCTTCTATATACTCCATTGCTGGACTAGATTTAATCTCTTCTGGTAATGCAACCTTGATAGCCTCTTTGATATTGCCATCTTTTACTTGATTTAATATATCTACAGCACTACTACTATCAGAGCCACATCCTGCTAATATAAATGAAAATACAACTACTAAAGCTACTCTTTTCATTATTTCCCCTTTTAATCTATTTTAAGTACGCTTAAAAATGCTTCACTAGGTAGTGTAACCTTGCCAATGGCTTTCATACGTTTTTTACCCTCTTTTTGTTTCTCTAGTAATTTTCTTTTGCGAGTAATATCACCACCATAACATTTAGCAGTTACATTTTTACCCATTGATTTTACCGTCTCTCTAGCAATAATTTTACTACCAATACTAGCTTGAATCGCTACTTCAAATAACTGACGAGGTACTATCTCTTTCATAGCTTTTACAAAGTCTCTACCCTTACTCATAGCTTTTTCATCAGGTACGATAATAGAAAGAGCATCGACCGTTTCACCAGCTACTTTTATATCAAGTTTAACAAGATTTCCTATCCTATACTCACTTGGTTCATAATCAAAGCTTGCATATCCTTTAGTAGCACTTTTTAATTTATCATAAAAGTCCATCACAATTTCATTCATTGGTATATCATATTCTAAAAGTACCCTTGAAGTGGTGATATAATCCATTTTAGTTTGAATGGCACGGCGTGAATTTAAAAGGCTAATAATATTGCCTAAAAATTCGCTTGGCGTTATAATTGTAGCTTTAACATATGGTTCTTTTATATGGTCTATCTTATTTGTTGGTGGCAGTTCGCTTGGATTTTGGATATCTAGTACGCTACCATCTGTACAGATTACTTGATAGGTTACTGTTGGAGCTGTAGCAATAAGATCTAGATTAAACTCTCTTTCAAGTCGTTCTTTTACTACTTCCATATGAAGTAAGCCTAAAAATCCAACCCTAAATCCAAAACCAAGAGCTGCTGATGTCTCAGGTTCATAGCTAATTGAGCTATCATTTAGCTTTAATTTATCAAGGGCATCTCTTAGATCTTCAAATTTATCTGTATCAATTGGATATAATCCAGCAAATACAAATGGCTTAGCCTTCTCAAATCCGCCTATAGGCTCTTTGGCTCTATTTTTAGCTAGAGTGATAGTATCGCCTACACTTACACTTGCTACATCTTTTAACCCTAATACCACTATGCCTACTTCTCCAGCTTTTAGTTCATTTGTTTTTATTGGTGCGACTGGATTTGGGTACATTAGATCTAATACTATATGTTTTTTATCAGTGCCCATTACATAGACTTCATCGCCCTTTTTAACACTTCCATCATATAATCTTACAAGTGCTAAAGCACCTAGATAGTTATCAAACCAACTATCATAAATGAGAGCCTTTAATGGTAGATCTAAATTTGCCTTTGGTGGAGGGATTTTGCGTATTATAGTCTCGATTAACTCTTTTATACCAATTCCACTTTTTGCGCTAACTTCTAAAGCCTCGCTGCAATCAAGCCCGATAACATGTTCTATCTCATCTTTTACTCTATCAGGATCAGCTGCTGGTAGGTCGATTTTATTAACTACTGGGATAATCTCTAGATTATTATCAAGTGCGATATATACATTTGCGATAGTCTGAGCTTCTACGCCCTGAGATGCATCTACAACTAGCAAGGCGCCTTCGCAACTTGCTAGGCTTCTGCTAACTTCATAACTAAAATCCACATGTCCTGGAGTATCAATTAAATTTAAAATATAATGCTCTCCATCAAGGGTATAACCAAGTCGCACAGATTGCGCTTTTATAGTGATTCCACGCTCTTTTTCTATATCCATTGTATCCATAACTTGTGCGCTCATAGCTCTCTCATCTACAGCTCCACATTCAGTGATAATGCGATCAGCTAGAGTACTTTTGCCATGGTCGATATGAGCAATAATACTAAAATTTCTAATATTTTTCATCTTTTTCCTAACTATTTGATAAAATCTGCGGCTCGCCAAATAGCCGTTTTAACTCTCTTAAATTTATATCATCTTGGCTCATTGATGATTTTAGCGCCTCTAATCCTTTTGGTTCATCGGCTGGTTTTGAATTTGGGTTTTGCTTATTTAGTACAGGCTGTTCTATTATTGGTGGCATTGGAGCACGGCTAAGCGGGCTTTGCTTTTTTGGTTCACTTTTTTGTACATTTAGCTTGCTATTTTCTCCATAAATACTACGAACAGATGGTAAAATTACATCATTATAAAATTTCCTAGCCAAAATTAGCTGATCATCGCTCATAGCAAACTCAAGATTTAAAGTGTTATCTTTAAATCCTTTAAAACTCACACACTCATCAAAAATTACACCTAGTTCATAGCTTTTATCATAAATGGCATCAACAAATAGTTGATAGTCATTTTTTGATTTTGGCTTAACTGATATTAAATTAGAAGGGTTTTGCTCTGTTGGCTGCGGGGTCAAATTTGACACTGAATTTAGCGATAAATTTGAATTAGGTGATTGAGACTTTAGTGATGAGATAGCTTCGTTTATATCGGTTAGATTAAATGCTTCAAGCATCATAAATAATGTGATAAATAAAACAAATTCTGGATCAGCTGAGTTATTTAGCATAGCTTTAGCTTCGCTTAATATCCTAAAAAATCTCTCAAAAATCAAAAGTGAAAAGTCGCCATTTTGGTGTATAAATTTATACTTTAAATGCTCGATTAATTCATCAATTATTGAGCTAGAATCATAATTTTGAAGCTCATTTAAAAGCTTTAAAAGATTATTTTTATCCCTTGAATTTATTATTGCAAATATCTCATCTACCTTAGCTGGATCAAGAAGCCCTAGCATATCTACAATAACCTTATGAGTAAGCTTTTGATGTGAATAAATTATAGCTTGATCTAGCAAGGTAAGCGTATCTCTAAGGCTTCCCCCGCCACTTCTAGCTAGCACTTCTAAGGCACGCTCTTCAAATTCAATCCCCTCTTTATTTAATATAAACTCAAGATGTTTAACCACGCTAGCTTTGGCAATAGAGTGAAATCTAAAGTGCTGGGTACGAGATAAAACAGTAGCTGGAAGCTTAAGCGGATCAGTTGTAGCTAGAATAAATTTAACATACTCAGGCGGCTCTTCGAGTGTTTTTAAAAGCGCATTAAAGGCCTCTTTGGTTAGCATATGCACTTCATCAATTATAAATACTTTAAACCTAGCACTACTTGGAGAGTATTTAGTTTGCTCTATTAACTCTCTAATATCATCAATTTTTCTATGGCTAGCTGCGTCCATTTCAATAATATCCATATGACGATTTTCATTTGCCATAACGCAGTTAGGACAGATTTCACATGGATGAGCGCTAATACCTTTTTGACACAAAAGCGCTTTAGCAAATATTCTAGCGCTGCTAGTTTTGCCACTACCTCTAAGCCCAGAAAATAGATAGGCGTGGCCTAATCTATTAGAATCTAGTGCGTGTGTAAGTGTATTGGCTACAACCTCTTGACCGATTAGCTCATCAAAGCTTTTTGGACGGTATTTTAGCGCTAAGGCTTTCACTTTAACCCTCGTTCATTATGCTAAGTAGCTCTTTATTGTTTTTAGTCTTTAGCATTTTAGAATATAGAAATTTAAGAGCCTCTATATCATCCATTGTAGCTATAATATTGCGTATAGCCCAAATTTTACCCAAATCATCTTTGCCTTGTAGAAGTTCATCTTTTCTTGTGCCTGATTTTAGGATATTAACAGCTGGATAAATTCTGCGATCTGAGATAGTGCGATCTAGAATAATCTCGCTATTTCCAGTACCTTTAAATTCTTCAAATATCACATCATCCATATGTGAACCAGTATCAATTAGTGCTGTAGCTACTATGGTTAAACTTCCACCATTTTCTATATTTCTAGCTGCACCAAAAAATCTCTTTGGTTTATGCAAAGCATTTGCATCCACACCACCACTTAGCACCTTGCCACTGCTTGGAGTTACTGTATTATAGGCTCTTGCAAGACGAGTAATACTATCTAGTAAAATGACAACATCTTTACCCATTTCAACTAGTCTTTTAGCTTTTTCTATAACTAACTCAGCTACTCGCACATGGTTTGAGGCTGGTAGATCAAATGTAGAGCTAAAGACCTCTCCGCGTACGCTGCGCTGCATATCAGTAACTTCTTCTGGGCGTTCATCAATTAACAAGACTATTAGCTCAACTTCTGGATGGTTGCGAGTAATACCGTGAGCTAGTTCTTTCATTAATTCAGTTTTACCAGTACGAGGTGGAGCGACTATTAGCCCACGCTGACCCTTGCCAATTGGGGTAAATAGATCAAGCACACGACCAGTAAGCTTCATTGGATCATATTCGAGTTGAATTTTTTGATTTGGAAATAATGGAGTTAGATTATCAAATAGCGGTCTTTCTTTTGCTTCAGCGATAGATTTGTAATTAATCGCTTCTATCTTTAAAAGAGCGTAATATTTCTCCTGCTCCCTTGGTTCTCGTACTTGACCTGTGATAATATCACCGACTCTTAGAGCGAATTTTTTAATCTGACTTAGGCTTACATATGTGTCATTTGCAGAATCGCTTAAATTTGCATCTGTAGAGCGTAAAAATCCATATCCACCCTCTACAATCTCCAAAATTCCAGTAAATAGGATAAATCCGCCTTGTTTAGTTTGGGCTTTTAAGATTTCAAATACTAGCTCTTGACGACGGAATTCTCTAGGGTTTTGTACCCCGACCTCTTCAGCGATGGCAACTAGGCTATCTAAATCTTGGAGCCTAAGCTCTTCTATTTTATATCCATCAACAGGCGTGTGTGTGCGTGTATGTTGTTTTTTGGTTGGTTGGGTTGGTTGTTGAGCAGTTTCCTTATTTTCCATTAGACCTCTTTAATATAGTGAATAAATAGCAGTACAACGAATAAAATTGTAGTTTGAAAGAACCAATTTTATACAAATTTTCTTAAATTGTCAATAAAATTTGAATTTAAATAAATGAATAAAATTTCAAAATTAAATCTATCATTAAGCCAAATATAGATAAAATGCTATATCAAAAAAAGGAGCAAAAATGGCATACTCCAAAAAAGATCTCATCTCTACAAAAGATCTTACTA
>NZ_JAGCNF010000068.1 GCF_017646085.1 Campylobacter sp.
CTCCAAGCGCAAATCGATAGACAAAGAAGTGAGTATTTTAATGAATTAAATAGTAAAAACTCAGAGATAAAAAAGCTAAATTTAACTATAAAAAATATAAATGATAATAAAGAAAAAGAGCTAAAAGAGCTCAAAAAAGATCTACAAAATAGCTATAAAACTACTCAAACTGCAAGCGATAAAAAGATAAAAGAGCAGTATGAAAAGAGTCTAAAAGATCAAAATATGACAATTGCTAGCCTAAATGCAAAACTAGTAAATCAAGAGATTAATTATAAAAAAGAGTTAAAAAATAAAGAAAAAGAGTATAAAGATTCAATAATTGATTTAAGAAAAAAGATTGAATTTAACATAAGAGACGCCAATAAAAGCGCACAAAAAATAGATGAACTAGAGAAAAAAACAGCCAGTAAAGATAAAGAGATAGAACGCTTAAAATCACAAATTTTAAGCCTAAAAAGCGATATGAATAATACTAAAAAGCTGGCAAATTATGAGCTATTAAACTCAAAAATTACAGACTTAGAGATTAAAAATAGTGAGTTAAACTCACAAATTGCAACTATTATAAAAAAAGCTAAAGATACTATTGAAATGAATAAAAAAGAGCATAGTAAAGAGATAGAAAATCAAAAAAAATATTATGAAGAGCTAATAAAAAATATCAAAACCCAAGAGATAAATAGAGATACTAATGAGTCAGCTTGAGCTTTATCAGCTTCAAAATGGATATCGCTATAATAGCGATACTCTATTTTTATATGATTTTATCAGCGCTAGTAAGCTTAGGGGTGATATTTTAGATGTTGGATGCGGATGTGGGATTTTAGGGCTTTTGGTTGCTCGTGATAGCAGTGTAATCTTAAAAGGTATAGATATAAACCCTATAAATGTACAAATTAGCCAGCATAATGCTAGTGTAAATGGCATTGCTGCAGAGTTTATTGCTGAAGATTTTAGTGAATTTAGAAGCGAGATTAAATTTGATTTTATTATATCTAATCCGCCATTTTATCACTTTGGAGTAACAAAAAGTCAAAATGAACATATAGCAAACTCAAGATATAACGACTCTTTAAGTCTTGAGCAGTTTTTAGCTGGGGCTAATAGAAATCTAAAACCAAAAGGTGTGCTGTATTTTTGCTATGATGCAAAGCAAATTGGATTGATTTTAGCATTATTGGTTAAATTCAAACTAAATTTAACAAAGCTTAAATTTGTCCATTCTAAAAGAGGTCAAAACGCCAAACTAGCACTATTTGAGGCTAAAAAAAGTAGTAAATCTCTATGTGAGATTTTGCCACCTTTGATTGTTTTTGATGGGGATAATTTTAGCTTAGAAGCTAGTGAAATTTTTAAAAAAGCAAATACTATAAGTAAGGTTTATGAGTGTTAAAACAAGATGGATTTAATTATGAGTTTGACTCTAGTAAGTGCGATGAATGTGGCGGTAAATGCTGTACTGGCGAGAGTGGATATATCTGGA
This sequence comes from Campylobacter sp., assembly GCF_017646085.1. Lineage (GTDB taxonomy): Bacteria > Campylobacterota > Campylobacteria > Campylobacterales > Campylobacteraceae > Campylobacter. Next base: position 1,487 of record NZ_JAGCNF010000068.1, read on the forward strand.
TTGATGATAATGAGATAAAAAAACTTAGTGAATATTTAGGTTATAAGCCAGAGCTTATTAAAGAGATATTTTTAGAAAAATTTGATAATAAGTATAGTATTAAAGAAAAACCATATCAAAATGGCTGGGCGTGTATATTCTTTGATGAGAAAAATAAAAATTGCTCTATATATGAATTTAGGCCTAAGCAGTGTAGAACTTTCCCATTTTGGGAACATTTTAAGAAAAATTATAAAGAGTTGGAGATGGAATGTATTGGCGTAAGGCAGTTATAGCTTTAGCTTTTTTCTTGTGTGGTTGTGGAGTAGGTCAGCCGCATTTTAGCACCATTTATGATGTAGAAGATAATAGCGATTTAGATATTATGAGTGCTTATTTAATGATAGAAAATGGAGAAGTCGCAAATGCTAGTGATTTATTCTATCAATTATATCAAAAGAGTCAAAATGAGGTCTTTTTAAAAGAGTCTGCTAAACTAGCTTTAAGTACAAAATCAAATTCGTTATATAAATTAATGGATGAGCTAAAGGGCGATGACGCTCAAACGCTAAGGCTAAAAATCGGTTATGCTTTGTCAATTTATGAACTCAAAGAGGCTAAGCAGCTTGCTAAAAAGTTAATCAAAAAAGATAAAAGTAGCCAAAATTATATTTTATTAGCTAATATCTATGCTTTTGAAGATGATAAAAATCGTGCTATAAAGCTGTATAAAAGAGCATATGAAATTGATAAAAGTGAAGATAATATGATTCGTATAGTTAGCATTTTTAACGATTTCTTAGGCGATAGTATTGGGGCTACTAAGATTGCAAATGAGTGGATAAACCAAAATGGTTGCGGTCAAAGAACTTGCTATGTTTTGCTAGATTTATACTCAAATTTAGCCGATTTTGATAATATGGTAAAAATTTATGAAAAGCTATATTTAGAAAATGAGGCTAGCCAGTATCTTGTTAATGCGCTTGAGATTTTGCTATATAAAGAGAATTTTAAAGAGGCCAAAAGATTACTTAAAAAGTATGAATTTAACGATGATTTGCTCTCACAAATTTACGCTCAGCTAGGAGAATATAAAGAGGCCTATGCCTTAGCAGAGCAGCTTTATGAGCTAACTGATAATAAAGATTATAAAGCCAAAATGGCGATATATAAATATGAATTTAGCAAAACTAAAAATATAGAACAGATTATAAAACTTTTTGAAGAGTCTGTTTATGAGTTAGATAATTCAGTATATTATAATTATTATGGATATATATTAATTGACCATGATATTAACATCTATAAAGGTCTTGAACTAGCACTAAAGGCTTATGAGCTAAATCCTAAGTCGCCATATATAATAGACTCTGTAGCTTGGGGCTATTATAAACTTAAAAGATGTGATGAGGCCAAGGAGTGGATAGATAAGATAACGCCTGAATACCTAGAACAAAAGGAGTTTAAAATCCATTATAATCAGATTAAAAAATGTATAAAAGAGGCAAGATGATACTTCAAAAGATTATAGATAAAACTAAAATTGAGCTAGAAAAGCAAAAAAATGAGTTACCGTTTGCTTTGCTTAAAAGAGTGCTTAATCACTCACGCATTCCATTAAATCCGCTTAATAGCTTGCAAAATGGAATAAATATAATTGCTGAGGTTAAAAAGGCAAGTCCTAGCAAGGGCGTTATTTGTGCTGAATTTAATCCTTTAAAGATAGCATTAGAATATGAGCGAGCTGGTGTATGGGCTATAAGTGTATTAACTGAGCCATATTATTTTATGGGTAGTTTGGAGTATTTAGGCTTAATTCGTAGATTTGTCAATTTGCCTTTGCTTAGGAAAGATTTTATTATAGATAGATATCAGATAGCCCAGGCTAGAATTTATGGCGCAGATATTATATTATTAATTGCTAAGGCCCTAGATGTAAACAGCTTAAAAGAGCTATCAGATTATGCTAATGAGCTAAATTTAACAGTATTGATGGAGATTCATGATGAAGAAGATTTAGAAAAAGCTCTACAAACTGATGCTAAGCTAATAGGGATTAATCATAGAAATTTAGCTACATTTGATATGGATATGAGTCTAAGTCTAAGATTAAAAGAGAATATCCCAACTGATAGAGTAATAGTAGCAGAAAGCGGCTTGTACTCATATGAGCAGCTTTTAAATTTAAATCAAAATGGCGTTAAGGGATTTTTAATCGGTGAGCATTTTATGCGTCAAGATGACATTTATAAGGCTGTAATGGAGATAAAAAATGAAAGATGAGTTTGCTCCTTGGAGGGCAGAGTATTTTAGTAGGGATAAGAGTAGCAAATGTATATTTTGCGATATAGCTCAAAATCCACAAAATGATGCTGAAAATTTTGTACTATTTAGAGCTAAAAATTGCTTTGGTGTGATGAATAGATATCCATATACTTTGGGTGAGTTTATGGTTATTCCTTATGAACATATAGATAATATCGAAAGTTTAAATCCAGATATCTGGCTAGAGATAAGCGCAATAGTCCAAAAAGGTGTAGCTGTATTAAAAAATATCCTAAATGCAAGTGGTGTTAATATTGGGATGAATTTAGGGGCTGCAGCTGGCGCTGGTATAGCTGAGCATATACACTATCATCTTGTTCCAAGATGGGAGAGAGATACAAATTTTATTACTACAATTGCTTATACTAGAGTTCATGGGGTTCCATTTATGCAGCAATATAAGAGTTTAAAGAGTGAATTTCAAAGGTTAGAGCGTGAAGATCCTATTTTCTCCAAGTGAAGCTAAGAAGCCAACCCCAAATCCACTTAACTCGCCTATTAATTCAATAATTTGCGATAGAGATGAGATATTACAAAAGTATTATGATATAGTAAATAGTCAAGATGAGAGTATTTTAGGAGATATTTTTGGCGTAAAAAGTACTAGTGATATAGCCAAAATAAAAAATTTAATGATGCAAAAAATCTATCATAAAGCTATTTTGATGTATGATGGAGTTGCATATGAAGCGTTAGATTATTTAAATTTAGATGAAGTAGCATCTAGATATATAGATGAAAATTTACTTATCTTTTCTAATCTTTATGGAGTATTAAAAGCTGGAGATTATGTGCAGTTTTATAAACTCAAACAAGGTAAAAAAATATCACAAATAGATAGCGCAAAATATTATAAACCAAGACTTGATAAAATATTAGATGAGATTTTAGAAGGTGAGGATATACTTGATCTTAGGGCTGGATATTATGATAAATTTTATAGTATAAAAACCCCATATATAACTATGAAATTTTTAAAAAATAGTAAAGTTGTCAGCCACTTTGCCAAGCATTATCGTGGATTGATTTTGCGTGATTTAGCACTTAATAAAGCTAGTAATTTTGATGAATTAATGCAGATTAAATTTCCAAATCTAAGTCTATTAGAGATTAGAAAAACTAAGCTAAAAAGTGAGTTAGTCTTTGAGATTAGTGATGATTGTTAGATTTAGATTGGCTAAAATAGGATATAATTTACAATTTTAAGGAGATGTTTATGAAAATTTTATATAGTAATGCAGTAAATTTTAAAGATGAATTTAGAGCATTAGTAGATCGATCAAATATAGATATGCAAAGCGTAATGCCAATTGTAAATGGAATTATTAATGATATTAAAGAGCGTGGCGATGTTGCTTTAAATGAGCAGATAGCTAAATTTGACAAGTGGGAAGTAAATGGTAATTTAGCTATAACCACTAATGAGATGAAAGAGGCCTATGATAATCTAGATAGCAAACTAAGAGATGCTTTAGAACTAGCATATAAAAGAGTAAAAGCTTATCACGAAAAGCAAGTAGAAAAATCATGGATAGATTTTGAGCCAAGTGGTGCTATACTAGGCCAAAAAGTTACCCCAGTAGATCGTGCTGGCTTATACATTCCAGGTGGCAAAGCTGCCTATCCTAGCTCGCTAATAATGAATGCAGTTCCAGCTATAGTGGCTGGAGTTAAGGAAATAGTAGTTTGTACCCCAGCAGTAGGCGGAGAGGTAAATTCACTCTTGCTTGCAGCTATGCATCTTTTAGGAATCAAAACTGCATATAAGGTTGGAGGTGCTAGTGCTGTTGCTGCTATGGCATATGGTACGCAAACTATTAAAAAAGTAGATGTAATTACAGGCCCTGGTAATATCTTTGTCGCTACTGCAAAAAAGATGGTATATGGTGATGTAAATATAGATATGATAGCAGGACCAAGCGAGATAGGTGTAATAGCTGATGAGAGTGCTAACCCTACTCATATAGCTATTGATTTATTAAGTCAGGCTGAGCATGATGAGATTGCTAGTAGCTTTTTGATTACATTTAGTGCTGATTTTGCAAAAAAAGTAAATGATGAAATTCAGCGATTATTACCAAATTTAAAAAGATATGAGATCGCTAAAGCTAGTATAGATAATAAAGCTGCTATTATCATAGCAAACAATATGGATGAGTGTGTTGAGCTGATGAATGCTTTAGCTGTAGAACATTTAGAAATTGCTACAGATAATGCATATGAGTATTTGCCACGCATTAAGCATGCTGGGGCAATCTTTTTAGGTCATTATACGCCTGAGGCTATCGGGGATTATCTAGCTGGGCCTAATCATACACTTCCTACTGGTGGAAGCGCTAGATTTTTCTCACCTTTGAGCGTGAGTAATTTTATCAAAAAAAGCTCTATAATATCGATGAATAAAAAAGCAATAGATGAGCTTGGAAGTGCTTGTATGGCTCTAGCTGATGCTGAAGGGTTAGAGGCGCATAAGCTATCGGTTGAATTTAGAATGTAATTTGAGATTTAAGCCCAAGTTAGGGCTTAAATTTAGTTTATTGGTGTAGCTTGGATATTTATATAGTCGTGTTTTATAGCGCCATTATCTAGCCAAAAATGGTTCTTTTCTATGCTGATGATTTTTAAGCCAGCGCTATTTATTATCTCTTTAATCATATCTAAACTATAAAAGCTAAAAATAAGCCCCTTATGAGTTGGTTCAGTAATCTCATATAAATTTTCTCCAAGCACTTTTGCATCGCTCTTTAGACTATCATCAGTTGAAACAAAATTTATTAAAATTTTACCATTTTCATTTAGATGAGATTTTAGTGATTTTAAAATCTCCAAAGCGATATTTGGCGTATATAAATATATCATTTCATAGACAATTATACCATCTAGCTTTGTATCGCCTAAAATCTCATCTATTGAGCGATTTTTATTGCTATAAAGTTCTAATACTCCACCACGAGCTGTTATGATCGGCTTTAGCCTAGCTTTGGCTAAATCTAGTGGCTTTTGATTTAGGTCGATACCAATTAATCTAGTAGCACCTGCACGGCTAAAGCACTCTAGATGGCGACCATTAGCACAGCCAAAGTCTAGAACGCTTTTAAATTTATTCTTAAAAGCAAAACGCACGACAGGCTCACTTGGATAGACTCTATCTCCAGCTAAAACTAAATCTTCCCAAAGCTCAAAATGCTCTTTATAATCTTCTACGCTATTTCTCATTTTTATCCTTTAAATTTTCTTAGCTTCTATTATATGCCATGAGTTTATTATAGAGCCATTATCGGTGGTAAATCTCTCGCCATCTATGCTAAGTATCTCCAGCCCAGCATCTTTATAAATCGCTTTTATATCATCTAAATTTGGTATATAATATAGCATTCCTTTATGGCTATCACGCTCTATTATAAATGTGTCTTTTTCAATCTCTTTTCCATTGCCATATAGTGAATCTTCTTGTGTTCTCCAAGTGGCTATTACTTTTCCGCCAGGTTTTAATACACTAGCAAACTGTTTAAACATATCGCTAGTTACATAGTGTGCATTAGCAAGGGTTATCCCCCAGCAGACTACGCAGTCTAGCTCATCTTTTATTAGCTCTTTTAATTTTTTATTTTGATTGTTTTGATATAGGTCGCATTTTATGTTATATTTTTGGCATCTTTGCTTAGCTACATCTAGTACTGAGCGGTTATAATCTACACCAATTATATGCTCTAGTCCAGCCCTAGCCATCATCTCAAGATGCCTACCATCTCCACACCCAAAGTCTAAAATAGTTTTAAATTCTTTGCGATTAGCATATATATAACGAGTTAGATACTCATTAGGATATAGTAGCATTCCACTACTTACATGCTTACCCCATAGTTCGTAGGCATCTTCTTGGGCCTTTATTACTTCTTGATTCATTTTTTAATCCTTTTAAAATTTGATATTAATTTTTGAGCGTTATTCATACACTCCTCTTTAGAGTTAGCTTCTATGATAGCATAGCCTCTACTCATTATACTTGCACCATCTATGACCTTGCTTAGTGGTGAGCTGATATGGCATTGGTAGTCGATTATTCCTAGTTCATCTTTAAGAGTGTCAAATTCAGCCATTTGACACTCACCTTCAAGGTCAAAATAACGAATTATCATATTTTTAAGAAATTTAACCTCAAAGCTATAAGGTAAATTTAGACTACGATTTATCCACTCTTTAGTAGGATTTACTCCAGTTACAAGCTCGATAAATTTGCTTAGATGGTGTCCGCTTGGCCTAGTAGCTAGCTCGATAATAAATGGCTCACCACTTGGAGTAATGATGAGATCAGCATTTAATAAAGTGTTATCAATATTTAAAGTAGCGATAATCTCTTGTATATATTTGCTTACAGCTGGAATTTCGCTGGTACTAATGTTGCCAATTGCTTGCCTGTAAGGTAGAGGAGTAATGAACTTTTGACGCATTAAAATATGATGAAAGACGCCATCTATCACCACAGCATCTAGCCCATACTCTATACCATCTATAAGCTCTTCAATTATAAAATCCTCTTTTGTAAATTTGCTATCTTTTAAGATATTTTCTAGTTCAATAGCATCTTTTATAGCTATTACATCTTTGCTTCCACTACCAAATCTAGGTTTAATTATTAGCGGGAATTTAAACTCGCTGATATCTAAATTTGGCCTAACTAGTTTAAATTTAGCATTTCTTAAATTTTTTATTGGCTTTATTTGCAACCCAGAACCCCCCCCCGTAAGTGCTAGGGCAAATTTGAGCTTATCAGTGCAAATATCAGCCATCTCAAAGCTAAAGCCATCAAGCTTATAGTAGTCATTTAAAGCACCAATAGTATTAAGACATCTGCCAATTGGTACAGGTAAAATCACTGCTGGTATTAGCCCATCACGCTCTAAAATTGCTATTATTTTATTTGGATTTGCGATATCTTCGTTATATGATATATCAGCTTCTTTTAGTCCTGGTGCTGCAGGATTGATATCAAATGCAACAACTTTTAGCCCAAGTTTTTTAGCATGAGCTATAGCAATTAAGCTTTCACTACTAGCACCAATAAGCAAAGCTACAGGGATTTTATCCACGAATTTCCTTTAAATTTTGTGGCGAGATTATATCCTAAACTTACTAAATTTACCCCTAAATTAGGTGAAAATTAAGCTAAATTTAGTTAGAATTTAAAGTAGTAAAATAAGGAGTATGAAATGAAGATAAATGACTACTCAAATAGTATGCAAAATTACTATCTAGATAATGCTAAAAATAGCGCTAATAAAGCTTTAGATAATATATCAGCTAATCGTGCGATAAGCGGAAGCGATAGTGCAAATATGGTGATTGCTAATGCTCTTTTAAGCGATGCAAATGCTATATCTCAAGGGGTAAATAATGCAAATGATGCAATTGGTGTATTGCAAATTGCTGATGGTGCATTGCAAAATCTAACCAATAGCGCTGATAGAATAAATGAATTATCAATTCGTTCAAATAGCCTAGCTATGGATAGCAACTCAAGAGCTGCTATTACAAAAGAGGCTCAAGCACTTAAAATATCTATGCAAGATACGCTAAATTCAACTAGCTTTAATGGTCAAAATATATTTGGTTCGACTATGAACTTTCAAACATCAAGCTCACAGACGACAATCTCACTAAATGCTCCAAATATTAGCTCAATAGATGTAAGCTCACAAGAGAGTATTGCAACATTTAGAGATAGTGTAAATTCGATGCGTACAGATATTGGTAGTACTCAGCAAGGGCTACTTAGTGACATTAATGCTAGTATTACAGCAGCAAATTCAGCTAGGTCTAGCGAATCACAACTACAAAATAATGATGTAGTTAAAAATCTAAGCGATTTAAACAAGGCAGATTTGTTACTAAATAGCACAACCCTAACTGCAGCACACAATATGACACTGCTTGCTCAGCAAGTATCAACTCTGTTAAGATAATAAAGATAGCCAAATTTGGCTATCTTTTAAATCATATATTCTATATCTTCTACTTGTCCGTTTATTAGCTTATAAATGGTTGATTTTAGCTCAAAATACTTTGGAGTATTTGGAGTAAATTTAGGATTTTGTAGCTCTTTGATTATTTTTCCAGCGTGCAAAATGACAATCTTATCCACTAAAAGTATAGCCTCATCAATATCGTGAGTTACAAAGATAACTTGTTTATTTTGCATTAGTGCTTTTAGCTCACTTTGTAAATTTGCTCTTACTACTGGATCTAGCGCACTAAAAGGCTCATCTAAAAATAGCACCTTTGGATCTAAACTCAAAGCTCTAGCAATTGCAACTCTTTGAGATTGGCCGCCACTTAGGCTATTTGGATATAAATTCATCTTATCTTTTAATCCTACTAGGCTTAGATATTTTTTGGCTATTTCATCTATTAGTTTTTTATCTTTTAAGCCAGAGCATTTTAGGGCAAATTTAATATTATCAAGCGCAGTAAGCCACGGCATTAAGCAGTAGTGCTGCATTATTATTTGACGTTCTTTAGAGTTTGGGATTTTGTTTTTAAAGCTCTCGTTATCAAATTTAATCTCTCCACTATCAAAATTTTCAAGTGAGCTTAAAATTTTTAAAATCGTACTTTTACCACTCCCACTAGAGCCTAAAAGAACACAAAACTCGCCATTATCGATTTTTAAATTTATATCATCTAAAACAGATATATCACCAAATGATTTTTTAAGATTTTTAATCTCTATCATAGCCATATCTCCTTGATGTTTGTTTTTCAATTACTCCAAATGCTAAATTTATTAACATTCCAATTATACCAATTGTTATAATTACAGCTAGTAAGATATCAATTCTTAGCTGATTTCTACTATCAATTATCATATATCCAAGACCAGTTTGAGCACCTAGCATTTCACCTACTACAAGATTAATCCATGCTAAAGATGCTGCTAGGCGTAGGCTTGAAATTAGTGATAAAAAGCTTGAAGGCAGTATTACGCCAGTAAAAATTTGTAATCTTGATGCACCAAAGTTTTTAGCTACAGTTATAAGTTCGCTTGGAAGATCTTTTATAGCCTTAATACTTAGTAAAAGTACTGGAAAAAATACTGAATATGCAATTATAAAAATTGTAGGCATATTGCCAATTCCAAAGATTATAAGCACAATAGGCACCCATGCAATAGGTGAAATCGGCCGCAAAATACTAAAAAGTGGCTCAAATGCACTAGCGATTTTAGGATAAAATCCAAAAATAAATCCAATCACAATCCCAGCCAAAGCCCCAAAAGTAAGCCCTAAAATATATCTATATAATGAATCAATTATACCAACACTTAAGACTCCACTAGTAATAATTTGATTAAATGCTTCAAGCGTACGAAGCGGTGAAGGGATTAAATTTGAACTAAAAATATCCCATAAAATCACTACTACAGCAATCACTATAAACTGCCAAAAATATCTCATATCACACTCTCCAAATAGCTACTAATATCAAGTTTTTTTAGCTCATTACTAGCTAAATTTACTCTTATTAAAAACTGCTTTAACTCCTCTAGCTGGCTTTTGCTAACGCTTAAATCATTATAAGAGATTATACCTTTTTGAATTGTATCATCTATTATATTTAACTCTTGACCTAAAATTTTAGCACCACTTACTGCGGCCTCGCTTGGGCTAGAATTAGCAAATTTAGCAGCACTTTTAAAAGCTGCGATTAGCTCTTTTGCTATACTACTACGGATTAATTCGCTAGTGAAATTTAGCAAGCAGCATATATGATTTGGCTCAATATCTTTGCTAAAAATCAAATTTTTAGCCCCGTATTTGACTGCAAGTTGACCAAAAGGCTCAGCTACTATGTATGCATCTAATCTACCTGTTAATAGAGCAAATGGCATCTCAGTAGGTGCCATATCGATTAAATTTACTTTAATTCCATGCTTGTTAATAAGCTTATCAAGAATAAAATAGTGACTAGAAAATCGTGAGGGAATTCCTACATTTTTGCCATCAAGTTCGCTAATGCTATTTATATTTTGATTTGCAATTATCGCTGAGCCATTTTTGTGGGCAGCCATTACGACTTTGATATCGACACCACTAGCTTTTAGCATTAATCCAAGCGGAGCTAGTAAAAACGCCCCATCAATAGCTCCAGCCCTAAGTGCTTCAGAGAGGTCTGCCCAGCTAGCAAATTTAATCCCAACTATCTCGTGAGTATCGCTAATAAATATATCCTTAGCAATTATTAATAAATGATCGCAGATTGGTAGGTATCCAATCTTTATCCCTTTTTTAAATTTGTTTTTAAATTCACTATTTGCCACACAATTTGAGGCACTAAAAGCTAAAAAACCAGCTAAAAATTCTAAAGCATTCCGTCTATTCATAGCTTGCTTTTCCATGAATTTATACAGCCCCTACCAGCTTTTACTTCGCTTATCTCTTTTAAAAGATGCTTGATACTTGGAGTGACTATCAGTACAAAGTTGCCTTCTCTTTGAAGGCGTGCTACTTTTGAACCTTCTAAATACCCTCTAGCACCGCTAAAAAGTACCGCTGCTGATGTAATCTTTTGGGTTAATCTTGAACCTAGTAGTCTAGTCTCTAAAATCTCTAAAGGGTTTACATTATTAATATTTTTAGCTAAATTTTGAACTAAATTTAAAAGAGATATATACTCATCTTGCAAGCTTTTAAAATCAAATTCCAAATATGAATTAATATCAGCATGGCTTGCATTTGATTTGTTAATCTCTTCAAGGCTTGCTTTGATAATTCCAGCTGCTATACCAGTTTGTAATAGAATAAATCCTGGCGTTATACGCACTAGATACTCATAGATATTTTGAGCTAAAATATCATTATAGCTTAAAAAATAATCTTTTATAACTACGCTTTTTGTGGCTGAGCCTTCTAAAGTGGCGTATTTAATAGATGATTTTAGTTTAGCATTATTTCCAACTCTTATAACGCCCATTACTGGCGTATTGCTCTCATCTAAGGCAATAGCACCAAAAATGCTATTCTCGCTAATATTTGATACCCATGCAAGATTGCCATTAATGATATATCCGCCTTCTACTTTTGTAGCCTTTAGGTGATTTTTTTCAATTCCAGCAAAGGCTTTCATAGGATTAGAAAGTGCTGTACCACCTAGAATTTGACCACTATAAAGCTTTGGTAATAGCTCGTTTTTTAACTCTGTATTATCGCTATTTATAAGGTAGTAGATGATAGCAAATTGGCACCACATGCAAAATCCACTTGTACCGCAAATTTTAGAGATCTTGGCTATATTTTCTATAGCTTTATATAAATCTGTTCTAGATTGTAATACGGCAAAATCGCCATTTTGGGCGATTTGTTCTAATATCTCTTTAGGGTATATACCTTCTTTATCTATTAAGTGTGCTAATTTTGCTAATTTTTGTAGTGCCATTTTTTATCCTTATTTAGCTTCTAAATTTACCTGTCTAAGCAGAGTATTTGCTACTGGTGAATACTTTAGAGCGTGAGCAATTAAAGCATTTTTTCTCTCTTCATCTGCATTGCTTTCTAGTATTACATTTACTCTAACATCTGTAAATCCAAGTGGTTTTTCGCTTAGATCGCCAGTTCCCCATACTGCAGTGATATTTAGATCACCTTCAAGCTCGACTTCAAGTTTGGTAATAACTATATTTTGAGCTATTGCATTAGCGTGAATTCCTACAGCTATACAGCTTCCAAGTGCTGCAAGAACAGCCTCGCTAGGATTTGGTGCAGTATCATCGCCTAAAAGCGTAGGCGGTTCATCTACTATATATGCGGGTAGATTTCTTATATAGTTAGCGTGGCGAAATTTACCCTCAGCTACTGTGCGACATTTTAGAGTTTTGATAACATCTGGATTTTCTTTTCCAGCTTTGATTAGAGCCTCTAGACCAGCTTTGTCAATTGGGTCTAGTCTTGTACATGAATTTATAGCGCAGTTTGCCATTTTTATCTCCTTATTAAAATATAGTAAAAAGATATATTAATCTTTTAATGCAAGAATTATACCAATAAAATAGCTATTTGTCAATATAAAGTAATTTAATATATTTTATAAATATCTAAATTTGGATTTAAATTTAATAAGTTGAATTTAACTCAAATTCCCATAAAATGGATAGATTTAAGCCAAAATTAGTATAATTGAGTTTTAAATTAATTTTTGTAGGATTTTATGAAAGAACTATTTAAAAAGCTAGATTTAAATGAATATTTAAGTGCTTATAATGAATTTTTATCTCGCCCTAAGCCACTTTTTATAAGTGGAGATAGCAGGGCAAATTATGAAAAAATAGAAGAGATTTCACAAATTAATCTAAAAAGCCCAAAAGAGGTAGCTAATCTAGATGATGCACTAATGAGGTTATCTAAACAGGCTGTTTTGCATATTAGTGAGATATATGAGTTTAGTAAGATTATAGGGTATTTTAAATATCTAAAAACTCAAAATTTTGCTCCTAAAATGCGTAGTTATTTAGATAAAATCGAAATTCCAGCTAATATAGAACAAATTGATCAATATTTTGATGAAAATGGCGAATTTAAAGAGAGCATTGATGAGCGTCTTATCTCTATTAACGAAGCTTATAAAAATAAAAAACGCCAAATAGATGAGAGTTTAAAAAAGTTAATTTATACTAAAAGCCTTACTCCATACTTAGTAGATACTCAAATTCACTATATCAACTCTAATGAGGCTTTATTGGTTCGTGGAGGATTTAATCACGCTTTAAAGGGTACAGTAATTAGTAGGAGTAGTGGTGGTTATTTTTATGTTTTGCCTGATATTGTAAGTAGCTTAAAGAGCCAGCAAAGCGATTTGCTAGATAAAAAAGAGGAGATTTTATACGAACATGCCAAGATAATTAGCTCAATATTTAGCAAAAACTTACCATTTTTGAAATTTATTAACTCAGCTTTTGACTATGTAGATAGCTTAATTTCTAGGGTAAACTTTGCTAGGAGTAGAGACTATAATTTTGTGCTTGCTAACTCTAGTAAAGATATAATTTTAAGTGAGTTTGCTCATCCGGCTCTAAAAAATCCAAAGAGAGTTAGTGTGGATTTTCGTGGTAAAATTTTGCTAATAACTGGGGTGAATGCTGGTGGTAAAAGTATGCTTTTAAAGAGTATAATGAGTGCGGCATTACTGGCTAAGTATCTACTTCCAATGAGTATAAATAGTGCTAAATCTAGTATTGGTAGCTTTAAAGAATTTGAGGCTATCATAGAAGATCCGCAAAACTCTAAAAACGATATATCAACTTTTGCTGGAAGAATGATTGGATTTAGTAAAGTTTTGGGTAAAAAGCAGATATTAATTGGTATTGATGAGATTGAGCTAGGAACTGACTTTGAAGAGGCAGCTAGCTTATATAGTGTTTTGCTTAGTTCAATGATGAAAAATGATGTTAAAATGGTTATAACTACTCACCATAAACGCCTTGCTATGCTACTAGCTAAAAATAGCGAAGTTGAGCTTTTAGCAGCTTTATATGATGAGCAACACTCAAGACCAAAGTATGAGTTTTTAAAAGGAATAATTGGTAAAAGTTATGCTTTTGAGACTGCTAGTAGATATGGAATTCCTGCAAATCTCGTATCTAGTGCTAAAAGTGCATATGGTGATGATAAAGAGAATTTAAATGAAATGATCTCAAAGGCGATAAATTTAGAATTAGAACTAAAATTAAAAATTGAGAATATAAAAGAAAAAGAGCTAAAGTTAGATCTGCTTTTAAAGGATGCTAAAGAGGCAAAAGTAAAAGCTGATGATATGCTAAGAGCAAGATTAAATGCTTTAGAAACTGAATTTTACAAAGCTATAAATGAGGCAAAAAGAGGTATAAATCTAAAAGATACTAAAGATAAACAAAGAAGCCTAAATAATGCAAATAATATGGCAAAATCGATTAAAAAACCTGAGATTATAAGTGAACCACCAAAACTAAAAGTAGGTGATAGAGTCAAGTATGATAAGATAAAAGGTGTAGTAGTAAGCCTAAGTAAAAATGACGCAACTATAGATAGCAATGGAGTAAGCTTTAGAGTGCCAATTTCTTTACTTAAAATCACTAGTCAAGATCCGCTAAATAACCAAAACAAGGTAAATGTAAGCGTAGCTAGACCAACAAGTGCTAGCGTGATGATTGACCTACATGGACTACGTGCAGAAGAGGCAATAGATAGATTAGATAAATTTATATCAGATAGTTTATTAGCTGGCTTTGATGAGGTCTTAATCAAACATGGAATCGGTACTGGCAAGCTAGCTTATGCAGTAAAAGAGTTTTTAAAATCACACCCTAGTGTAAAAGCCTTTAAAGATGGTACGCCAAGCGAGGGTGGATTTGGTTCAAAAGTTGTTAAATTATAACTAAAAGGTTTATAGTGCAAGGATTTATAGAGGGATTAGCTTTGGGTTTTGGTGCAGCTGTACCTATTGGCCCAGTAAATGTGCTTATAATGAGCTATGCTTTAGTAAGATTTAGCCTTGGCTTTGGTGTTGGACTGGGTGCGATGGCTGTAGATATGGGATATCTATTTGGAATTAGCTTTGGTGTTTTGAAATTTAGCCAAAATGAGCTTTTAACTCAAATTTTAGCTATTTTTGGATCTATTTTTTTATTGTATATCGCCTATTTAACATTTTATGGAGCTAGAAATTTAGCTACGCAAAAAAGCGGGCTTAATGGTTCATTTTGGAGCTGTTTTGCTAAGGGTGCTTTAATGAATTTAGTAAATCCATATATAATTGGCTTTTGGCTCTCTGTTAGCGGGATTGTAGCACTTTTGCCAAATGCTATTATGGGGCTTGCTGGATTATTTGTCAGTATTGCTAGCTGGGTAATATTTTTATCGCTTATAGTGAGTCGTTCTAAAAAATTTATAGGAGCTAAAGCGCAAATAGCATTTGCTTATATCTCAGCAATTTTAATGGCAGGATTTGCTATTATACTAATATATAATACATTTTTAAAGGGTTAAAATGGAAGTTATCGAGCTTTTAAAAGAGTTACTTAAATTTAGAAGTATTACACCAGATGATGATGGTGCGATGAATTATATCACGCTATTTATGAATGAATTTGATGCAAAGCTTTTAGAAATTAATGGGATAAAAAATCTCATTCTTACTAAAAAATTTGGCGATGGGGCGCATTTGTGCTTTGCTGGTCATATAGATGTAGTGCCTCCAGGACAAGGATGGAGTAGCGATCCATTTGAACCAGTTGATAAAGATGGATATATCTATGCTCGTGGAGCTCAAGATATGAAAAGCGGTGTAGCTGCTATGCTTCAAGCATGTAAGGATGCAAGTGAATTTAATGGAACGCTAAGCCTAATAATAACTAGCGATGAAGAGGGTGATGGAATCTATGGAACAAAAGAGGCCTTAAAATATCTTCAAGAAATAGGTGAGTTGCCTGAATTTGCTATAGTAGCTGAGCCAACTTGTGCTAAGAAGATTGGCGATACAATTAAAATTGGTCGTCGTGGATCGATTAATGGTGTAGTAACTATAAAAGGCGTTCAAGGTCATGCTGCCTATCCAGATAAATGCATAAATCCAATTCATCAAGCAAGTGCTGTATTAGCTGATTTTGCTGGGTATGATATGGATGCTGGAAGCAGATATTTTGACCCTTCAAAAATAGTAATTACTGATATTAGGGGCGGTATGGAGGTGTGCAATGTTACTCCAAATGGGCTTAAGATAATGTTTAATATTAGAAATTCAGACTTAACAAACTATGAAGATGTCAAGCAATATTGTGAGCATATTTTTAACGGGCTTGATTATGAGCTAAGCCTAAAGGAGAGTTCAAAACCATTTTTAACTGATGAGAACTCAAAAATTGCTTTAAATTTAAAATCTAGTATAGAAAAAATTTGCAATATATCTCCAGAGTTTAGTACTACTGGCGGCACAAGTGATGCTAGATATTTTGCTGCTTTTGGCGTACCTGTTGTGGAGTGTGGCGTAGTAAATGATAGAATTCACGCTGTCGATGAGAGGGTAGGTGTGAGCGAAGTGGAGATGCTTTATAAGATTTTTAGCGATTTAATTAGTGATTTTAAATAAGATTAACTAATTTCGTTTTTTAAGATTGTTTTGGCTAAAATTAGGTAAATTTAAAAGGAAATATCATTAAAAGATTAGCTGTAGCCTTTAGTGGGGCTAGTGGAAGCGGCAAGACAACATTGATATCAAAGGTAGCAAAAGAGCTTATAGGTCGTGGATTTAAGGTTGCTATAACCAAACACGATCCAGGAGATAAGGCTAAATTTGATTATGAAGGTAAAGATAGCTATATCTATAGCAGTATTGGCGCAGATGTAGCAGTTGTAAGTCCAAATAGAACAACACTATTTTTAAGAAATGGACTTTTTGGTGGTAATGAGCGGATTGGTTTAGACTCTCATAAAACCAAAAGTGAAAAATTTGAGCCAAATTTGGAGAATTTCGAGAGCGAGATGGCAAGTTTAATAAACCATTTTGGCGAGTTTGATTATCTTATAATAGAGGGGTTAAAAAGCATTAGACTTCCTAGAATTACAGTTTTTAGAGATGAGATTATAGAGGATTTTATCCCTTTTAGTAATGCGTTTGCGACAAATATAGCAGAGTTTAGTGCTGATGGGGATAAATTTGGCTTAGATGATATAGATAAAATTATAAATTGGATAGATAAAAACGCAAAAAAGGTATAAAATGCAAGAGATTATAAAAGCAGTCCAAGATATCGCTATAAAAATTAGCGAAGTATTAAAATATGGTGATTTAGGTTATGCAGCTAGTTCAAATGCTACTGGCGATACTCAGCTAAAGCTTGATATTCTAAGCGATGAGATAATAGAAAATAGACTAAAAGAGTTAAAATGTGTAAGCGCTATTATTAGTGAAGAAAAAGAGTCGCCACTGCCAATAGATAAAAATGGCAAATATATTATTGCTTATGATCCGCTTGATGGAAGTAGCTTAGTAGATGTTAATTTTGCTGTTGGGTCAATTTTTGG
Organism: Campylobacter sp.; assembly: GCF_017646085.1. Classification (GTDB taxonomy): domain Bacteria; phylum Campylobacterota; class Campylobacteria; order Campylobacterales; family Campylobacteraceae; genus Campylobacter. The sequence continues at coordinate 18,838 of NZ_JAGCNF010000068.1, forward strand.
TATCTATAAAGACTCTTTAGAAGCTAAAAATTTAGTAGCAGCAATATATACGGTTTATGGACCTAGAGTTGAGATGGTAGTGTGCGAAGATAAACCAGAGTTATTTAGACTTGATAGAAATGGTGAGTTTAAATTTATTAAAACTCTAGAATTAAAAGAAAAAGGTAAATTAAATGCAACAGGTGGCACACAAAAAGGCTGGAGCGACTCGCATAGATCTATGGTAAAATCATTATTTGATGATGGTTATAGACTTAGATATAGTGGTGCTATGGTAAGTGATTTACATCAAGTTTTATTAAAAGGCGGTGGATTATTTAGCTATCCATCTACGCCAGATGCACCAAATGGTAAGCTTAGGCTTGCTTTTGAGGTATTGCCATTTGCCTATATATATGAAAAAGCGGGTGGGGCTACAACTAATGGAGTAAATTTAAGTTTATTAGATATTAAAATTGAGCAGACTCATCAGACTACTCCTTGCTATTTTGGTTCTAAATTTGAGATTGATAGAGTAAGAAATGGCTAAACTTACTGAATTTAAAGGAATAAATGAGGGTGAGCTAAATGCCAAGGAGGCTTTACTTAAAGAGTGTATCGCTCAAAACTCAGCTGGCCAAAACTGCTCTGAGTGTCAAAGGGTTTTTAATTGTGATAAGATAAAGGAATTTGTGACTTTGCAGTTTGATATAGCAATTGCTAAGCTTAGGCAGTGTCAAGCATCAAATAATAGAACAAGCTGTATGGATTGTGGAGATTTTTTTGAGTGTAATATTAGAAGCAACTATGTAGATGCAACATATGAGAAAATGAACGAGGGTCGTGGTGGCCAGTTTGATTTTTAGTAAATTTAAAGGATAATGATGAAGAAATTTATAACAACACCAATATACTATGTAAATGATGTTCCACATATTGGGCACGCTTATACTACAATAATTTGTGATACATTAGCTAGATTTTACCGCTTAAGAGGAGATGATGTATTTTTCTTAACTGGTACTGATGAGCATGGTCAAAAGATAGAAGAAGCAGCCAAAAGTCGTAGCAAAAGTCCAAAAGAGTATGCTGATGAGATTAGTGCTAAATTCAGAGCTTTATGGGATGAATTTGAGATTAGCTATGATCATTTTATTCGTACGACCGATGATTATCACAAGATCACAAGTCAAAATGTATTTGCTAAAATGCTTGCAAATGGTGATATATATAAAGGCGAGTATGAGGGTAGCTACTGTGTTAGTTGCGAGAGTTTCTTTGCTGCTAATCAATTAATAGATGATGAGTGTTGTCCAGATTGTGGTAAAAAGACTAGACTAGTTAAAGAAGAGAGCTACTTTTTTGCATTATCAAAATATCAAGATAGACTTTTAAAATGGTATGAAGATGACAAATGCGTTTTACCAAAAGGTAAGAAAAATGAAGTTATAAGTTTTGTTAAAGGTGGATTAAAGGATCTGTCTATTACTAGAACGAGCTTTGAGTGGGGGATAAAGCTACCTGAGTCTTTAAATGAACCAAAGCATGTGATGTATGTATGGCTAGATGCACTAGTTAATTATCTTTCAGCCTTAGGATATAGTAGGGGCGAAGAAAAAATGGAGTATTGGAATAATACCCTTCATATGGTTGGTAAAGATATTTTACGCTTTCATGCTGTGTATTGGCCAGCATTTTTGATGAGTTTAGAGCTGCCACTACCTGTGAGCGTAGCAGCGCATGGCTGGTGGACTAGAGATGGCGTAAAGATGAGTAAAAGCCTAGGCAATGTAGTAAATCCAAAAGAGGTAGCTGACGCATATGGTCTAGAAGCTTTTAGATACTTCTTGCTTAGAGAAGTTCCATTTGGCCAAGATGGAGACTTTTCTCAAAAAGCATTAATAGATCGCATAAATAGTGAGTTAAGCAATGATCTTGGAAATTTATTAAGTAGAATAGTGGGTATGAGTTCAAAATATTCAGCTAATGTAATTAACTCAAATAGTGTAAAAGAGTTTTATCATAATGAACTTGAATTGGCAAAAACGCATATAGATCAAGCTCTTTCTAGCTTAGAAGATATCGCTCCAAATAGATACTTAGAAGAGCTTTGGAAGGTTTTAAATATAGCAAATGCTGCAATAGCTAAGTATGAACCATGGAATTTAATCAAAAATGGTAAAGAAAATGAGGCAAATGCATTAGTAGCTTTAGTAGCAAATTTGCTAGCTAAAGTAGCAATTCTTTTAAGTCCAGCTATGCCAAAAACAGCTCAAAAGATAGCAGACGCTCTTGAATTTAAGATCGACACTCAAAGCTTTAAAGAGCTTATAATTGATTCAAATTTAGTTAATTTTAAAGCAAATTCAGTTACTCCTTTATTTGTCAAGATAGAACAAGAGCTAATGACTCCACCTCCAGTAGTAAATATAGAGGAGTCAAAAATTAAAGATGAAGAGATTAAGATTGATGATTTTAAAAAGTGTGTAATTAAGGTCGGAACAATACTAGAGTGTGATAATATAGAAGGTAGCGATAAATTGCTTAAATTTAGTATTGATTTAGGCGAGCAAAAACCAAGACAGATTATTAGTGGAATAGCTAAATATTATGAGCCAAAAAGTCTAGTAGGTAAGCAAGTTTGCGTTTTAGCAAATCTAAAACCGGCTAAGATATTTAAACATTTAAGCGAAGGTATGATATTAAGCGCAGAGGATGGAAGCTTAACACTTCTTGGTACGCACGCACCAGTAAAAAATGGAGCAATTGTCGGATAAATGAGAATAGAAAACCTAACCACACTAGTAAATGGCGAGTTAAAAAATAGTCCTAAGATTAGCATGATAAATGGATTTTGTATAGATCCAAATAGCGTTAAAGTTGGTATGGCTTATTTAGCCTTAAATGCTACAATTGATGATGCATTGATGGCTATAAAGGGTGGTGCTTATGCTATTATTACTGATCTTAGTTTAAATAGTAAAGATGATGAAATAGCTATTATTAAAGTTGATAGTGTGGTTATGGCAATGCTTAGATTGATGAGGTTTCTCTCAGCTCAAAAGGAGCTTAGATTTGTTCATCTTACAAGATTGCAAAATTCGATTTTAGAATGCTTATATCTACCTAAATCGCTTTGTTTGTTAAATCAAGATTTAAGCCAAGCCTTTATGCAGATACTTGAGGCAGAAAATGATATGGTAGTTTTAAGCTATGATGAGGCGATGATTGATAGGCTTAGCTTTTCTCATGCAAGTCTAAGCGATGATAGTCTAAGCGATTTACATTATGAGCTTATGGATAATGGATCGCTTTTTTACACTACGATTTTATTTAAAAACAACTACTATAGTGAGCTTAAATTTCCTAATATTTTTATTAAAGATTTAGTTTGTGTGATGAGGTTTTTTGATGAGTATGGCGTAGGATTTAAGGTTCATAGTTTTGATAAATTTAGCCATTTTAGGGCGATTTTTGTTGATAAATTTTTTGTGATGAAAGAATTTGGCCAAAGCCATAGAGCGATAATTTGCGAAAGCGATGAGGAGCTTTTTAGGTTAGAGGCTACGCTTTTAAGGCAGAAATTTAGTGATATTATTATCTGTGCTAGGGCTAGTAGTAGTGTAGCGTTTATGGCTGATTTTGTATATAATGATGTAGAAGATATAAAAAAGCTTGATGAGTTTAGATATGCCTTAGTTTTTGAACATTATGAAGATATAGAGGCTGTGTTGGCTCAAAGCATAGATGAGCCAACACTATTTTAATTTAATAAACATTGCCTTTTGACAAAGATGACTGTTTGTTAAATTCAATTTCTAGATCTAAA
>NZ_JAGCNF010000069.1 GCF_017646085.1 Campylobacter sp.
TATATATTATAAGTAAATATAATATAAATTCATATTTTAATTTATTAAGTTGAATTTATATTTATAAGATTTAGTTATGTTTATGAAATATTTTTTCTAGATCCAAGATTCCGTCATTTGTGAGTGAATTTAGAATCTTTGTAACTGATTCACTTGCATTCTCAGCTAGTTGTAAGTATTTGTAAATTTGATCTAGACATTGGCTTGTTTCATTGCATTTTACCATCTCTTTGTAGGCATAGGTAATATTATCATGTACATCTTTGTGGACTGGTTCGAGTTTGACATAGTTTGGATAGTGGCTAAATAGCTCTTTGCCACGGCCTGATTCATACCATTTACCCAAGCGACAATTATGATGGTCGCTAAATTTCTCATTCATATTTTTATCAAAAATTGCTTTATAACCCTTAACTTTAAATAGCAGGTGATCAAGCTTTACTAGGCTGATAAATATCGTAGATAGCGCCTTTTGAGAGTTAAAATTTATTGTATTTGATAGCTCATGAACATCATCCATTGTCTCATTACGACTAGCCAAAGAGCGCATATGTTCTACTACATCATCAGTAGCAGATTGCATTTTAGCAAAATTTTGTTGAACTATTGCCATATTCATCTCGATCTCTTTTGTAGCTTTTTGAGTTCGCTCAGCTAAATTTCTAACCTCATCAGCTACTACGGCAAATCCTCTACCATGCTCACCAGCACGAGCCGCCTCAATAGCGGCATTTAATGCTAGTAAATTTATTTGATCAGATATATCAATGATTAGTGAAATTACACCAGAGATAGAGACAAAATCTTTTTGTACTTGTTCTACTGTCTCATGAAAATCTTGCAATCTATCCTCCATATGGCTTAGTCCCTCTAGGAGCATATCTTGAATTTTTATAGTATTTTTTTGATTTTTAGCTGATAGCTCTTGGGTATCATTTAACAATGTAATAGAGTCGTTAAATTCGCTTTGAAGTAGATTTAAATTTGATACGCAGCTATTTGTCATACTCATTGTAATATTATGAAATGCTTCATAGTAGTTAGATTTTGGGTTTTCTTGGAGTGCTTTTATCTGCTCTTTTAACTCTTTATTGGTTTTTAAGAGTTCTTGATTTTGTATTCGTAGTCGCTCAAGCTCATCGTTTAAAGATATGGGGGGGGTAGTAGCGCTTTTTTTAGTGAAGAATTTGAACATTTTTATCCTTTTTTATGTTTTTTCTTAATAAATTATGAATTAATTTTACATAAATTTGGTTAATATATTCTATTTTATTATGAAAGATATGATAAAATCAAAGTTTTAAATTTAAACTAAGGAGAAAAGCATGGAAATACCAGTACTTGACCTAAGTGAGCTAGATAGTAATCAGGATAAATTTATAGCTGATTTAAAGGCAGCATTTACTACTTTTGGAACATGTTATTTGATAAATCATGGTATTGATTTAGATCTTTGTAAAGAGCTTCAAAGGCTTAGTAGAGAGTTTTTTGCTCTTAGTTTAGAACAAAAAGAGCAAATTTCAATGCTTAATTCTGCGCAATTTCGTGGCTATTCAAAAGAGGGCGGTGAGTATACAGCTGGCGGAATGGATTATCGAGAACAACTTGATGCTGGCAGTGATAAAGAGGCTTTAAATTGGGATATAAGCTCTCCTATTTGGATGAGAATTCAAGGCCCAAATTTGTTTCCTAAAGAGATTCCAGAGCTTAGAACTGTTTTTAATGAGTGGTTTGAACAAACAAGTGCGGCGACTTTGAAGCTTTTAAAAGGTTTTGCTATTGCTCTTGAGTTGCCACAAGACTCTTTTGATAAGCTTTATGGAGAAAATTCATATGCTCATGCTAAATTATTACGCTATCCGCCAGCTTTTGATGGTAATACTCAAGGTGTTGGATCGCATAAAGATGGCGGGTTAATAACATTTGTTTTACAAGATAATGAGTCAGGATTGCAAGGCTTGTTAAATGGTGAGTGGATTGATGTGCCGCCAATGGAGGGTTCTGTGGTAGTAAATATTGGTGAGTTTTTAGAACTTGCGACAAATGGATATTTAAAAGCTACTATTCATAGAGTAAATTTGACGCCTAATGAGAGGTTTTCTACTGCATATTTTTTAGGTGTTCAGCTTGATAAAGATATACCGATTTTAGAGCTACCAGAGCATTTAAAGCGTGAGAGTACTGGAGTAGATACTGATCCTAAAAATCCACTGCTTAGAAATGTTGCAGAAAATTATTTTAAAAGGATGGTTAGATCGCATCCAGATGTGGCTAAAAAGCATCATAGTGATCTAATTGATAGGTTTAGTTTTTAAATTTAGATTGATTAAACTTTAAAGCATATCTGATTTGGATATGCTTTAAGTAGATCTAGATTTATCGAACGATATGTATATATTAATTTTGAATAAATTTATTGATTTAATGCAAATTTTAACTCATCTGGAATAGCATATAATGTCTCTTTATTTAGTGTTACTGCTACTTGCGTGGTACTAGCCTTGACTATTATTTGGTTATCTTTAGATAGTAGGATATAGTTAAATTTTAAAGTAATATCACACTCAACACGCCTAATCTCCACTATAAAATCATCATTAAAATATATAGGATTTATATACTTTAAATCCATCTTGATAATTGGTAGGGCAAAGCCTCTATTTTGCATTTTAATATAGTTAAAATTTAGCTCATCAAGTAGCCTGCAACGATCCATTTCTAGATATTTTACATAGTTTCCATGCCACATTACACCCATAGGGTCAGCATCAAAAAATTCAGCTTTAAATTCATATCTTCGTTTTAACATCTTGATTCCAATAATCGTAAAAATTAAACCACAATTGCGGATTTTTTATAACTCTTTTTTGGAGTGAATTTATATATAATTGCATTAGCTTTGTCGTGTTTGATATTTTATCTTTACCTAAATTTACTACTCCATCTGGATTTTCATCGGTGCGGCTGATAGTCTCTAGCTCAACTTTGTATTTATTACCTATACGCTCGCACCATAATAGATTGATTCTAGTCTTTAAAATTCCAGCTATTAAATACGCCCCCATAGGAAAACAACAACTCTTTCCTAAAAAATCAAGTTTGATATTTTTATCATTTGCTAAAGCTACTCTATCACCCATAATTCCTATATGTCCACCACTTTCTACTATCTTTTCTAGTTCAATAATGGTGCTAAAGTCAAGCGTATCGATAAATAAAATTTTTAGCTTATTTTTGCTAATCTTATTTATCATTTCCATAAAATTGCTAGAATTACTTTTGTAGGCTAAAATGACAATTGTTAGTTTTGAGAATGAATTTGATAAGGCACGAGCAATCTCAATATTTCCATAATGACTAACAAGCAAAATTGAACCTCTTAATCCACTTCTTAGTTCGCTATTTAGCGTATCTATATTTACTATATCAAGGTCGCTATATTTGATTTTATCCTTCCAAACGGCGATTTTATCACAAATTGCAATACCAAATTCATAAAAATTACGATAGATTTTATAGTTTTCTTTGATAAAATTATCATGTTTTTTATTGCTAAATTTTGCTATTTGAGCATAAAACTCTCTTAAATTTTCCCTCTCATCTTTGGATATTAAAAAGTATATAAGAGTTACAAAAAATATAGATATTTTAAGCAAAAATCTTGGTAGTAAATTTACTAAATTTATAGTTAAATTTAGCCAAAAATATCCAGCTTTTTCTTTTCTTTGCCACCAGTTTTTAGCCATTTTTGCCCTTTTTAAAATATTTATCGAATGCAAATTTAGGCAGGCTAAAAAAGTGCTTAGCATGCATTTTACTAATTAACAAATTATCTCTTAAAGCTTTAAAATGAGATATCCCTCCATCATATTTGACCAATACATCACACCATTTAAAGCAAATCCCAGCCTTATATGCTAAGAGTAAGATATCTATATCAAAATCCATTCTATTACTTTTACATTTTATAAGCAGTGGATATATTAGCTTTAATGGATAGATTCTCATTCCGCACATTGTATCTTTTATATCGCCACCTAAAGTGTTAATATATACCCAAAAACTAGTTATTTTTCTACCATATAGTCTAGATTTTGGAGCATCCATTCCATATATTGGATTTGCACAAATTATTGAGTTTGGATTTGATTTTGACAAATTTAAAATTTCATCAATCTTGCCTAGTTCGTGCTGCATATCAGCATCAATTTGAAATATATGGGTATAATTTTGCTCATTAGCTAGAGTTAATCCACTTTTAATAGCTGCACCTTTACCGCCATTTTGTGTTCGTGTTAAAATCTGAGCATTTAAGTTTTTTAGAGCGTTTTTAGCATTTTGATCTGAGCCATCATCTACTATTATAATATCAATATTATAACGCTTTAAATAATTGCATAAGCTAGCAATTGTATCAGGATGATTGTAATATGGGATTAAAAATGCAAATTTCATATTCATTGGGCGATCTTTAACCTACCATTTGCGCACTCTTTATCATTAGCAAATAGTGTAAAATATAGTTTATTTGGAGTTATTTTAATCTCTAAGTTTGCCATATCGCATGGACGTAGAAAATTTGTAAATTTAATACTCTCTACTTGTGCAATAGACTCGCTATGGATTTGTAAATACTCTTTAATAACATCAAATACAAATCCTAACTGAACAAACCCAGGAACAAGAGGGAAATTTAAAAAGTGACCGTTAAAATAAAAACACCCTTCATCTATGTATGCGCTAGCTTTTAGCAAATCTGACTCTTTTGAAATTAAGTTAAATTTAGGTTTTATCTGCTTATTTATAGAGGCTAGAAAGTCGCTTTTAGGTATTTTGCCTTGATTATTTATAGGAAGGCTTGAGCGTATATAAAAATATCTAAGCTTATTGCCATATTTGTTTTTAACTATAGAGCTTATCTCATCTACTATAGCTTTTTTACCTTTAGCTTTATAGAGTTTTTTACCCTCATCACTTAAAACTAAAATAGCTGCTAAACGCTTGTATCTATCATCTTGGGCTATGGCTACAGTATTTATAAGAGGGCTTTGTTTGATTAGATTTTCTATACCATCTAGGCTTACTCTGCGGTCGTGAAGTTTGATTATTCTATCATATCTACCAATAATTTTAAAGCTATCTTTGTTAAATTCTGCGCAATCATTAGATATAAATCCA
>NZ_JAGCNF010000070.1 GCF_017646085.1 Campylobacter sp.
AAATATCCCTATAATTTCAGCTGCTATGGATACTGTTACTGAGCATAGAACCGCAATTATGATGGCAAGACTTGGCGGTATTGGCGTAATTCATAAAAATATGGATTTAGAATCTCAAGTAAAAGAGGTCAAAAAGGTTAAAAAAAGCGAAAGTGGCGTTATTATGGATCCAATTTCTATTACTGCTGAAGCTAGTATTAAAGATGCCTTAGAATTAATGAGTGATTATAGAATCTCAGGCGTTCCAGTAGTTGATAGCAATGATATATTAATTGGAATTTTAACCAATCGTGATTTAAGATTTGAAAATGACTATAGCAAAAAAGTTAGTGAAGTAATGACAAAAACTCCATTAATTACAGCACCATCAGGATGCACTTTAGATGATGCACAAAAGATATTTTCAACAAACAAAGTAGAAAAACTACCAATTGTAGATGCTAATGGCAAACTTGAAGGATTAATCACTATCAAAGATCTTAAAAAACGCAAAGAGTATCCAAATGCTAATAAGGATAAATTTGGTCGCCTTAGAGTTGCTGCAGCAATTGGTGTTGGTCAAATAGATAGAGCTAAAGCTTTAGCTGAGGCTGGTGTAGATGCTTTGGTAATGGATTCAGCTCATGGTCATAGCAAGGGAATTATTGATACTCTAAAAGAGATTAAATCTCAAATAACTGGAGTAGATATCATAGTAGGCAATGTAGCAAATCCTAAAGCCGTGGTTGATTTAATCAAAGCCGGAGCCGATGGTGTAAAAGTAGGTATTGGCCCAGGATCTATATGTACTACTAGAATTGTAGCTGGCGTAGGCGTGCCACAGATTACAGCTATTAGTGATTGTGCTGAGGCTGCTAAGGAATTTAATGTACCAATCATAGCTGATGGCGGTATTAAATATAGTGGCGATTTTGCAAAAGCATTAGCAGCAGGTGCTAGCTGTATAATGGTAGGAAGCTTGCTTGCAGGGTGCGATGAGAGTCCAGGTGAGCTAGTAACATTCCAAGGTCGTCAATATAAGAGTTATAGAGGTATGGGAAGTATCGGTGCAATGACTAGAGGAAGTAGTGATAGATATTTCCAAGAAGGAACAGCTCAAGATAAGTTAGTACCAGAAGGCATTGAAGGTCGTGTACCATATGCTGGCACAATTCGTGATGTGATTCATCAATTAATTGGAGGACTTAGAAGTTCGATGGGATACTGCGGTAGTCAAGATATCAAGACTTTCCAAGATAAGGCCGAGTTTGTAGAGATTACAAGTGCAGGATTAAAAGAGAGTCACGCCCATGATGTTATAATAACTCAAGAAGCGCCAAATTATAGAGTTAATTAGTGGAAATTTATAGCGCTGTAGAACATTTTGATGAGCCTTTGCACTTAGAGAGTGGGCGGATTTTAAGCGAATTTGACTTAGCTTATGAGTGCTATGGCAAACTAAATGAAGATAAGAGTAATACTGTAGTTGTATGTCATGCACTTACTGGTTCAGCTCACGCTGCTGGAATTTATCCAGGCGATAGAAAAGCTGGCTGGTGGGATGCTATAATAGGTGATGGCAAGGCAATTGATACTACTAAATATTTTGTAATTTGTGTAAATATTTTAGGAAGTTCATTTGGCTCTACTAATCCTTTAAGTATCGAGCCAAGCACTCAAAAAGAGTATAGACTTCGCTTTCCAGTTCTTGTAATTAGTGATGTTGTTAGAGCGCAAATGAGATTATTTAATAGGCTTGGTATTAAAGAGGCGCATGCAGTAGTAGGCGGTAGTCTTGGAGGAATGCAAGCACTCTGTTTTGCTATAGAGTTTCCAAATTTTGCCAAAAGAGTTGTAATGCTAGCTACTACATATGCTACTAAGGCGTGGGCAATTGCATTTAATAAAATCGCTATTGAAGGTATAGTAAGAGATCCAAATTTCAAAGGCGGTTACTACGATAAAGATGATATAGAAGCAAATGGCTTAACAGGTATGGCGCTTGGCAGAATGGCTGGACATATTAGCTTTCTTAGCCCTAGTACAATGGATAAGAAATTTGGTAGAAAATATGTAGAGACAGATGGTCTTTATGAGCTTTTAGGGCGATTTGAAGTAGATAGATATATGGAGTATAATGGTAATAATTTCCCAAAAAGATTTGATCCATTATCATATCTATATGTCGTAAAGATGATGAATAATTTTGATTGTACCAGACATTATGGCTCTCTTCATGAGGCTTTGATGCTTACTAAAGCTAAATTAACCCTTATTGCATTTAGTGGGGATATTTTATTTCCACCAAATTTGATGCTTGAGATTTATGATGCTTTAGTCCAGATAGGTCAAGGCGATAGAAGTGAGTATATATGCATTGATAGCGATTATGGACATGATGCATTCTTAGTTGAGATAGAAAAGATTGAAGATTATATTAAAAAGGCATTAAATGAGTGAGAGTTTTGAAAATAAGATAGATAAAATTGAAAAACTTTTAGAGAGTTTAAATAATGAGAATTTAGCGCTTAGTGATAGTATAAAACTATATAAAGATGGATTAAAGCTAGTTAATGAGGCTAGAGATATGCTAGAAAATGCTAAGCTAGAAATCACTCAAATAGGAGAAGATAGTGAGTAAGGTAGCAGCTTTACAGTTGCATACTTTGGCTATGAGCGATTCAAGAATCGATCATTATTTAAATTTAGCAGCTAAGGGTGGCGCTAGCGTAGTAGTGCTTGGCGAGTATGTGATAAATTCATTTTTTAATGAGATTATTAAAATGCCAAAATCTATGATAAAGCAGCAAAGCGAACAAAAACGAACTAGTTTATCAATGATGGCAAGTAAATATAATCTGACAATTATCGCTCCACTTTTACAAGTTAAAGGTAAAGAGTGTAGAAAAGTTGTAGCTAAATTTAGCCCACAAAGTACAAAGTATGAAGAGCAAAATATATTAATTGATTACTCACATTGGAATGAAGCTAAGTTTTATTCTAAAAAAGATAGCTTTGGTGTTATGAGTTTTAGCGTTGATAAGATTAAATTTGGAGTTGTTTTTGGGTTTGAGGCGCATTTTGATCGAATTTGGGCTGAAATTGTAGCTAAAAAGGTTGATTGTGTGCTATTACCAAGCGCTTGTACTCTAAATTCTAATGAGCGATGGAATGAGCTTTTAAAGATGAGAGCGCTTACAAATAATATATATATCGTTCGTGTAAATCGTCTTGGCAAAACTAAATTTGGCGAGGTTGAGAGTGAGTTTTATGGGCAAACTATGCTTATAAATCCTCACGGGGAGATTGAGACTAGTCTAGATTCAAATGAGGGAATACTAATGTGCGATATAGATAAAAAGCTAATCTTGCAAGCTCGCTCAATATGGAAATTTCGCCAAAAAGCTGAAGCATTACTAGGATAAATATATGAAAAAAGTTCATTTTATAGGTATTGGCGGGATTGGTATCTCAGCTATTGCTAGATTTTTAAAAGAGCGTAATTTTATAATTAGTGGTTCAGATATTGCTGATAGTGCAATTACTAAAGAGCTTAGAGCTAATGGAATGAAGATTACTGTACCTCATTGTAAAAGCGCTATTGAAGATCCTGATTTTGTCGTATATAGCGCAGCTATTAAAAGTGATAATGTAGAGCTTATAGAGGCTAGAGAGCGTGGAATTGAGTGCCTCTCACGCAAGGAGGCTTTGCCATTTATTTTAGAAGGCAAAAGAGTATTTGCAGTAGCTGGAGCGCATGGTAAAAGTACTACTTCAGCTATGCTTGCAGCTTTGATGGAAGGTAGTGCTATAATTGGTGCTATAAGCAAAGAATTTGGCTCAAATATGAAATATGAAACTAGCGAAAATTTAATATTTGAAGCTGATGAGAGCGATAGTAGCTTTTTAAACTCAAATCCATTTTTAGCTATTGTAACAAATGCTGAGCCTGAACATATGGAGCATTATGATAATGATATAGATAAATTTCATGCTGCTTATAAAGGGTTTTTAGAAAGGGCTAAGATTCGTATTATTAATGCTGAAGATGAGTTTTTAAGTACTATTAAGATGGATTGTATTCGCCTTGAAAGGGGTGATATAACTAATATGCAAATGGTTCTTAGAAATTATGAGCCATATACAAGTTTTCATCTTAAAGGGCTTGGTAAATTCGAAGCTTGGGGTATGGGGGAGCATATAGCAATTGATGCTAGCCTTGCGATATTAGCAGCAAATTCTATGATGGGACTTGAAGAAGTTAGGGAAAATCTTAAGAAATTTAAAGGGATAAAAAAGCGATTTGATATTTTAGTTGCTAATGAGAAATTTGCTCTAATTGATGATTATGGTCACCATCCTACTGAGATTAAAGCTACTCTAAAAAGTGCTAAAGAGTATGCAAGACTGCTTGGGCTTGAGAGTATTACAGCGATATTTCAGCCACATAGATATTCACGATTGATAGCAAATTTAGATGGGTTTAAAGAGTGCTTTAAAGATGTAGACGAGCTTGTAGTTTTACCAGTATATGCAGCCGGAGAAGAGCCAAATGGCGTAGATTTAAAGAGTGAATTTAAAGGCGCTTTGTTCGCTGAGAGTATTAAACGAAATGGCGATAGTATTGAATTTTTTGATAATTTTGGTGTTAAACATAGCCTAACTAGTGGCCTTGTGATCGGCTTTGGTGCTGGAGATATCAGCTATCAGCTAAGGGGCGAGAGATGAGAATTGTGCTATTTTTAGTTTTAGCAGTTGTAGTCCTAATAGTACTAGCTATATCTAGCCAAAGGCTAAATTGGCGCTCAAAGCTCTCTATTCTTGCGGTGTGCGTTGTATTATTTGTAACTGGATTTTTATATAATGTAGATGATGAGCGACGCAGCAACGATATCCAAGTGCTTTTGACTGAATTTAATACCAAAGATAGTATAAATTGTGGTGATTTAAATATTAGTAAAAAGAGTTATAATTATGAATTTGGTACGCAAAGTTTTGTTGCTAAAGATAAAAGCGGTATCATAATACCGATTCAAAAATGTCTAAAGGAGAATTGATGTCAATTTTATTTGAACCAATTAAGATTGGAAATTATACAATACCAAACCGTATAGCAATGCCGCCAATGTGCGTTTATAAGGCTAGAGATTTTGGTGGATTACCTCGTTGTTTTCATAGATTACACTATCCGGCTAGATCGCTTGGTGGGGTTGGATTTATAATAGTAGAGGCTACAGCAGTATCTCCCGAGGGCTGTATAACCAAAAATGATCTAGGCCTATGGAGTGATAATCAAATAGAAGCACACACTAAGCTAAATTACGAGATTAAAAAATATACTTGCAAAACTACAGCTGTGCAGCTAGGCCACGCTGGTGCTAAAGGAACTTGCCCTGATATAGTAAGCCCAAGTGGTATATGCTTTAGTTTAGAGTATGACCACCCAAAAGAGTTAAATGTCCAAGAGATATATGAGATTGTAACTAAATTTAAAGAAGCAGCCATTAGAGCAAAAGCTGCTGATTATGATATAGTAGAGATTCACGCAGCTCACGGATATTTAATTAGCGAGTTTTTAAGCCCACTGACAAATAAAAGAAATGATGATTTTGGTGGAAGTATTGAAAATAGAATGAGGCTTTTAAGCTTGATATGTCAAGAGGTTGGCTCTATAATTCCATTTGGCGTGCGTATTAGTGCTGATGATTGGGAAGAGGGCGGTAATACCATATAAGATAGCAAGATTATAGCGAAAAAATGCGCCGATCTTGGTGCGTGCTATATCAGCGTTTCAGCAGGTGGCGTAGTATCAAAGCCAAGCCTAGTTCCAGAGCTTAAGCCTATGTATCAAGCAGATTATGCAAAAGCTATTAAAGAGGTGGTAAATATACCAGTTATTGGAGTGGGATTAATCACTACTAAAGAGCAGGGCGAGCAGATGATAGAGGGTGGATACTGTGATATAGTAGCATATGGTAGAGAGCTTTTAAGAAATCCAAATTTTGCCCTATATGCAGCTGCAAGCGAGGGCAAAAACGAGCTTATAGACTTCTCATATCAAAGAGCATTTTAAATTCAATTTTGTCAAATTTTTTTAAATTTGACAAAATTCTTATTTTAAACAATACAAAAAGGAAAATAATGGAAAAAGAAAACTACTTAATAAACGATATAAAAGAGCATTTTGAGACTTTAATGAATGCTAGAAGTTTGGCAGTTAGCAATGATAAAAGAGTTTTGGAATTCTTGCTTGAGATTTCAAATTTTAAAGATGAGTATAAGGATAGATTTTTTACTCAAATTTGCGGAGCTTTAATCTTTAAAAAAGATGAATTTTTAAATTTCTTGGATTTAAAGTTGCTAAGCGATAGCTATACAAGCTTTTCAAATAAAATCGGTCTTGGTACTGCTGAAAAGAGATTTTTAAAAAATGATCAAAATGTAGTTCTAAATTTTCCTTTTAAAGATTGTGTATTAAAAGGCGGCCAAAGTAAAGATGATGATAAAAGCACGGAGCTATTTTTTAATAACATCTTAGCTAAAAGTCAGATTGATATGCTTTTTTCTCCAAAAGTTTTAGATAGATTTGAGCTTGTAGGGGGGGGCAGAACGATACTTTAGAAAAAGTGCTTAAAAATAGGCCAAATTTACTCATAAAAGGCAATAACCTAATAGCCCTACACACTCTAAAAGAGTATTTTAGACACGCACCACAACAAGATAAAGTAAAACTCATCTACATAGACCCACCATATAATACTGGCAATGATAGCTTTAATTATAACGATAGATTTAATCACAGCACCTGGCTAACCTTTATGAAAAATCGCCTAGAAATTGCAAGAGAGCTTTTGCGTGATGATGGCGTAATATTTGTCCAATGCGATGATAACGAGCAAGCCTATTTAAAAGTGCTAATGGATGAGATTTTTGGTAGGGAGAATTTTGTGAATTGTGTAGCTGTTAAAATGAGCGAAACAAGCGGTGTCAAAATGGCTCATATTGATAAAAAATTACCAAAGCTCAAAGAATATATTTTATTATTTAAAAAACAAAATATAACTTTAAGACCGCAAAAGATAAATAAAATTTCAAATATCGATGATTTTAAAGAATACGCAAAATATTATTCAAATATTATATTAAATCCGACTGAGAGTATTGAAAAATGGGAAATATGTTCGATTAAAAAATTTTTAGAACAAAATAATATGAATTTAACAGATGATGAAATATTAAATTTCAAACTAGAAAACGCTGATAGAGTTATATATAGGACTAACAACAAAACTTTTGATAAATATAATTTTGATACAAAAACACGAGAAATAATAAGCCCACAAGGAAAAAAATATATTTGGTGGGAAGGCAAACAAATGTTGTTTTTAAGCGATTATATCGAAGAATACATAGGTGATTTATGGAGTGATATTAGCACTATAAATTTAAATAAAGAGGGTTGCGTAGATTTTAAAAATGCCAAAAAACCAGAACAATTACTATACAGAATTCTAGATATGACTACAAACGAAAACGACTTAGTTTTAGATTTTTTCGCTGGTAGTGGGACGACATTAGCAGTTGCTCACAAGATGAAAAGACGCTATATAGGTATCGAGCAGATGGATTATATAGAATCCATCACCAAAGAGAGATTAAAAAAGGTAATTGAAGGCGAACAAGGCGGAATTAGCAAAGCTGTAAGCTGGAGTGGTGGTGGAAGCTTGATATATTGCGAGTTAGCAAATTTAAATGCTAAATTTATAGATATGATAGAAAACTCTAGCGATGAAAATGAGCTAAATCAAATTTATGAAAAATTAATTAAATTTGCCTTTATTGATTATAGAGTAGATATACAAAATGATCTAAAAGATTTAGAATTTACAGCTTTAGAATTTATAGAGAAAAAAAGAATCCTAAAAAAATGCCTAGATAGAAATATGGACTATATCCCTTATGCTGATATGGAAGATAGTGATTATAAGATAGATGAGAGAACTAAAAAGCTAAATGATATTTTCTATAAAGGTAGCAGTGATGAGTAGAGTACAGTTAAATGAAGAGCTAGAAAATGCATTAAAATATGCAGATATAGAAATTCCATCTTATATAAAAGATAATTTAAATAAAGAGTTAAGAGAATATCAAATTCAAGCCTTAAAAAGATTCTTGCTACAAAGAAAAAAGCCAAGCACAAACCATCTAATGTTTAATATGGCTACAGGAAGTGGTAAGACTCTTGTAATGGCAGCTTTAATGCTTGATTGCTATAAAAATGGATATAGAAATTTTATCTTTTTTGTAAATTCAACATCAATAGTAGAAAAGACAAAGGCAAATTTTTGCGATAGTAGCTCATCAAAATATCTATTTGCCAGTGAGATAAATATAGATGGGATAAGGGTTGCAGTAAGGTCTATTGATAATTTTAATGAGAGTGATGAAAATAGTATAAATATATATTTTAGCACTATTCAAGGGCTGTTTTCTCTATTTAAAGATGAGAAGGAAAATTCTCTAACGCTTGAGGATTTACAAAACTATAAAATAGTATTTTTAGCCGATGAGGCTCATCACCTAAATAGCGAAACTAAAAGAAAATTAAATAAAAGCGAAGAAGAAGATAAAGAAAACTGGGAAAGTATTATGAAAAAGGCCTTTAAAAGCCATGATGATAATCTAATGCTAGAATTTACTGCTACCTTGCCTAATGAAAGAAGTGTATTAGAAAAATATGAAGATAAGATTATCTATAAATATGCATTAGAAGAGTTTTGTAAAAATGGGTATTCTAAGAGAATTTTTCTAGTAAAATATGATGATACAGAACTAAAGGCTAGATTTATTGGGGCGTGTTTATTAAGTAGTTATAGGGAGCTTTTAGCAAGGGAGAATAATATAGAGTTAAAGCCAGTTGTGCTATTTAAAAGTGAAAATATAAAGCTTTCAAATGAGAATCAAAAGCTATTTAATGAGATATTACAAGAGCTAAATAGTGATGATATCATTGAATTTTATAATAATGTAGATAAAAGCGATGAGCTTTTTAAATATAGTATAGATTTTTTCAAAAGCAATTTTAAAGAGAGTTATGCAAGTATTTTGGTAGAACATATCAAAATAGCATTTAAAGATATTTATCAACTAAATGCAAATGATGAAAAAGAGATTAAAGATTATCAAATAAAACTAAATACTCTAGAAGATAAAGAAAATACAATAAGGGTTATTTTTGCAGTTGATAAGCTAAATGAGGGCTGGGATGTGCTAAATCTCTTTGATATAGTGCGTTTAGGCTCAGCAACAGCTAAAAGTACAGCTAGAACAACTACAAAAGAGGCGCAACTAATAGGCCGTGGTGCTAGATATTTTCCATTTGGCCAAGGTAAAGAAAAATATAAGCGTAAATATGATGGTAAATTTAATGAATTATCTATGCTAGAAAGGCTTAGCTATCACGCTTTAAACGATGTAGAATACATAAGAAATATAAGAAATGAATTAAGAGTGCAAGGTTCATTACTAGATGATAATATAGACATTTTAGAATTAAAACCTAGCAAAAAAGCTAAAGAGATTATAAAAAATAATGAAATTTATTATGTAAGTAATGAAAAAAGAATATTAGGCAAAAAGTCTCTTTTTAGTAATGAAAATATTCAAAGAAAATTAGAAAAATTAGAGATACCATATATCGGACATAGTATAAGTAATATTGAAGAAAAATTTGATGATGAAAATAGTAAAAATAGTAATTTTATATGTTGCTATGAGATAGGTGAAAATATAGGATATAATATATTTGCTAAGGCTATGAATATATTAAAAATCGATATAAATAAAATCAAAATTTACAATAAAGATATTTTAAGTAAAAGGGAATTTTATGATAAAGTTATATCGTTTTTGAATTTGAAATTTAATAGAAAACAAACATTTAAAGACCCAGCAATTAAGCTAGAGATTGCTAAATATATATTAACGCATTATAAAGATGCATTAGATAAAGAGATTAAAGATTTTGAAGTTAGCGAATTTAAAGTTAAAAAATTAGAGAATACAGGCAGTAGAAAAGTTGTCAAAAATATTGTTAATAAAGATAATAAATCAGTTTTTGACGGGGTAGAAGATAGCCCTTATGAATGGCTATATTACGATAAGTATTCCACAGATAGTGAGCTAGAGAGAGAATTTTTAGCATTTATAGATGCAAACAAGGAGCGAATAGATAGTAAATTTAGCCAATGGATAGTTATACGCAATGAAGGCTTTGAGGAGTTTAAAATTTATGATAATAGAAAAACAAAAAGTAGCTATGGAGATGGTTTTGAGCCAGATTTTATACTCTTTGGAAAACCAAAAGATAGTGAAAATTTAACGTATTTATCATCAGAAATAATATTAGAAAGTAAAGGTTCTCATATATATGATATTGATAAATGGAAAGAAGATTTAATAGTTGATGAGGTAAATAAAAAAATATTTACAATAGATAACAATGATACTAAAAAAGGGCTAAATATCTATGCTTTACCTTTTTTCTTTGGTGATAAATATGATAAAAATGATAATAATAAAAAATTTAAAGATCAATTTTATAATTTTTTTAAAATTAACGATTAAGTGAAATTAAATTTTATATTTATAATTTGTATATATTTTATTTACTTATTGTTATGGGGGGGGGTACAATGTTCATCTAACTTAAATATCATTAGGAGTATAGATGAAAAAAATTGTAATTAGCGTAATGGTTGTAGCTACTTTGTTTTCTACATCACTGATGGCTCAATCAGAGAAAAAAGAGGACTCAAAAGTAGATAAAATCGTTGATAAAATGAGCGATAAGGTAGTTGATAAAAGTTCAGATATGATAGATAAAGTCTCTGATAAACTACTAGATAGTTTATTTAATTAATTTTACAAATAGACTTTTTAGTCTATTTATCTCTATATTTAAAAATCCTAGATAAATTACTTCAAGTTTAAATTTGTTTTAAATGCAAGCTCCCTAAGAAGAAACTCTTAGGGAGTGTATAATTATTTCACAGTAGCTAATTTGCGTCTCATATATGCGATTTTGCTTTGTAGTGGTAAGTGTTTAGGGCAGTTATCTTCACAGCCTAAAAGACTCATACAACCAAATACCCCATTATCATCGCCTACTAATTCATAGAAATCTTCATCTGTTCTATTATCTAGTGGGTCGACTTTAAATCTAGCTACACGGTTTAGACCTACAGCACCGATAAAATCAGGTCTCATAAGAGCAGTACCACAACTTGCTACACAGATACCGCACTCTATACATCTATCAAGCTCAAATGTCTCTTGAGCTGCATCTGGATCTACTTTTTCTTCCATTTTGCTAATATCTGTAGTATGATTTGAGTGAATCCAGCTCTCAACTCTTTTACTCATATCATTCATCCAGTTACCTGTATCAACGCTTAAGTCTTTAAGTAGTTTAAACGCAGGTAGTGGCATAAGCTCGATAACACCACTTGGATAATCTTTTGTTAGAGTTCTACAAGCTAGTTGCGGGCGACCATTTACAACCATACCGCAACTACCACATATACCAGCACGACATACAAAGTCAAAGCTAAGACCTGGATCGAATTTTTCGCGAATTTGATTTAACGCGATAAAAAGAGTCATACCATCTGTCTCTTCTAGTTCATACTTTGCAAAGTGAGGTTTGCTTACTTTG
>NZ_JAGCNF010000071.1 GCF_017646085.1 Campylobacter sp.
AATTATAACATATAGAAACTAAGGGGGTTCTTATAGTTTAAATTCAAAATTGGAACACAACTTGCTTAAGGACTAGAAAATTAACGCAGGAGCGATTATGCAAAATGGATATTATCAAGCAACTGGCGCAATGGCGACACAGTTTAACCGCTTAGATATCATTACTAATAACTTAGCTAATGTAAATACTAGTGGATATAAAAAAGATGATGTGGTAATAGCTGATTTTGAAAGAATATTTAAAGAGACAAAGGATGCTTTGCCGCTAGAAAATCACACTAAAGATTCAGCTAAATTTCTAAACCGCACATTAAATAGAGTGCCACATATCAATGAGGTTTATACTGATTTTGGCACTGGGGGGCTAAAGCATACTAATAATCCGCTAGATATATCACTTGGCAAAAATGATCTATTTTTACTAGTAGATAGTCCATCAGGTATAAGGCTGACTAAAAATGGCTCACTAAATTTAGATAGCGAAGGGTATTTAGTTACAAAAGAAGGTTATAGAGTACTGCCTAGCAACTATGCTGCTCAACAAGGGCCAAATAGAGGTATTCAAATCCCGCAAGATGCTCAAATGACAGTCGATAAAGATGGTAATATTTACGCAGGAGATGAGCCTGTGGGGAGATTTTATATCGCTCAGCCTAGAGAGCTTAGAGATTTACAAAAGGAGGGCGATAATCTCTATAAACTAGATAATATTGATAGCCTAACTGATAATATAGCAAGCGGTTCAATCGCTCAAGGCTATGCACAAATATCAAATGTAAATCCAGTTAAAGAGATGGTAAGTCTAATCGAAACACAAAGAATGGTAGATATGTACCAAAAAGTTATGACAACGCATATGAGCGACCTTAACCAAGATGCAATAAATAAACTAGCTTCTATGAGAGCTAACTAAAGGATAGAAAAATGATAAGATCACTATATACAGCAGCAACCGGGATGATAGCACAACAAACACAAATCGATACAACATCGCATAACATCTCAAACGTAAATACAATTGGCTATAAGAAAAATAGAGCTGAATTTGCAGATTTAATGTATCAAACAATGCAATACGCTGGCACACCTACAAGCGCTACAACGATGAGCCCTACAGGTATGGAAGTAGGTCTTGGTGTTAGACCGACTGCGATTACAAAGATGTTTAATCAAGGTTATTTTAAAGAGACTGGAAATAATCTAGATATGACAATTGCTGGAAATGGATTTTTCCAAGTTCAACTACCAGATGGTACAACAGCATACACAAGAAACGGCTCATTTAAACTTGATGGTGATGGAAATATAGTAAATAGCGATGGATATAGACTGCTTCCTGAGATGACTATTCCAGCTGATGCAATTGAGATTTCAGTAGGAACTGATGGAACTATATCAGTACTTCAACCAGGTAATGAAGAGATGACACAAATTGGGCAAGTTGAATTAGCTAGCTTTATTAATCCAGCTGGACTTCATGCTATGGGGGATAATAACTTTTTAGAAACAGCAGCAAGCGGTGCGCCAAATATTGGTAATGGCGGTCAAGATGGATTTGGTCAGATTAAGCAAGGGTTTGTAGAGATGAGTAATGTTCAATTAGTTGAAGAGATGACAGATCTAATCACAGGTCAAAGAGCATATGAGGCAAATTCTAAAGCAATTACAACAAGCGATGAGATGCTTCAAACCGTAAATCAACTAAAACGATAAT
>NZ_JAGCNF010000072.1 GCF_017646085.1 Campylobacter sp.
CCAAATCCTATGCGTGAGCGCATACCAGATGAATAAGTATTCATTGGCTCATCAAAATATTTACCAATTTCAGCGAATTCTTCGATATATCGCACCTTCTCTTCTAATGCTTCACCTTTATATCCATAAACCCTAGCAACAAATTTGACATTATCCCTAGCTGATAGACTGGCTTGAAATCCGCCCGCTAACCCTACTGGCCATGAGATTTTCTTATCAGTGATGACTCTACCAGCATTTGGAATATCAGCACCGCTTAATAACCGCATAAGAGTAGATTTACCAGCGCCATTTCTACCTATTAATCCAATACTGCAATCATCTGGAAAAGTAAAGGTAAACTCACGAAAAACAAAGTGCTTATCACCATTGCTAAGTGGGTAAAATTTGGTTAGATTATCTAATTTTATCATGGCCTACTCGCTACTAATTCTCTACGTTTATAATAATAAAACCAAAAACCTATAAATAGCATTATGATATTAAATACTATTGGGTAAATCAAATTTATACCATCAACTAGCGGATAACTATCAAAGTAGTAATATTTTAGGCTTTCACATATATGCAACATTGGATTATATAAAAAATACTCAAGCAATGCAGTTGGAATAATCCAAATAGGAAATACCACGCAAGAGAGCAGATAAAGTGCCATGATAATATATGTTAAAAATATCTTAAGCGGTTCGACAAAATGTGTAATAATAGCAAAAATCACACCAATGCTAAACCCAGATAATACCATCAAAATCACACAACCAAACGCTGCTAAAAAGTCTCTTGGAAATACATCATAACCGACAAACCAACCTACTAAAATCATAACACATAAAAATATTACTGAATATATACAAAACTCAAGCAAAGTTCTAGCTAAAAACACATGTATCGGTCGAACGGGCTTATAAAAAAATAGGGATAAATTTCCAGCTATTCCACCCATAAGCTTAGTAACAATATTTCTAAACATAAAAAAAGGAATAATCCCACAAGCTAAAAACATAAAAATAGGTATATTGCCAGGTATCGAGATTGAGCCTCTAAATTCCCGTATAAGGGTGATAAAAATCGTGATGATAAGTATCTGCATCAATGGTTCACCCACTACCCAAAAGTAACCCAGATGTCTATTTTTACCAAATCTAGTCTTTAGCTCTCTAAAAAATAGCGCCCTGATAACATTTAGCACTACGCTCCTCCAAAAATCTTAACCTCTAATTATACTAAATTAAATTTAAAACTCAATCCCATCACGCAAATAATAGCTCCCAAGTACCTGCGTATGATCTATCAAATAAGCTCTAAATTTAGCATAAAGCGCTCTATCTACTGGTCTTTGTCCACTCCAAAAATAATCCAAACTCACATCTTTTGTCGTTAACCCATCGATATCATACATCGATTTACCCAAACAAAGCGTAGGCTTTAAATAGTGCAAAGCATTTAGCCCAACAGTGCTATTAATTAGTACAACGGCCTTGGCATTTTTAATAACTGTAGGTAGATGCGAATCAAAAGCTATCATTACACGCTCATCAACTCTATAAATTTTGGCTAAATAATTAATATATGCGCTATAATTTTTCTTGCCTCTATCCATCGGGTGGTGTTTAAAGAGTAGTTTCATATCCTTTGGTGCATGACTAGCAAATGAAGATATAATATACTCAATAAAGCTCTCCATCGTCCTAAATCTAGAATGTGTCCTCACCTGAAAATCATCATGGGTTTGAATCGGCACAAAGTAATACTTTCCACTTAGATCACCCTCAAATTTGGCCTCTAATCCACGCTCGCTAAATTTATACTTAATCTTTCTTAATAAATTTCTAATTCCATAAAAGGCCTCTTTAATCGGTGAAAAATCCCTATGATGAATATAATGCGGATATAAAAAATAAAATATATTTGCTACCACATAATACTGCAATGCCCACCAAGCCATCAATCCATATGTTGAACGAGATTTTGCACTAACTGATTCATTTTGCGGCTCATAATTATCGTAAAATTTACGCTCTCTTGGCATCCTTGAGTGGTGATTTACCCCATAATACTCCATTGTGATAAACCCCGGCCTTAGATACCCCTCTTCAAACACATAAAGATCAAGACCTAATCCTCTAGCAATCTCAATGGCTTTTTTATGATAAAATCTACAATCGCCAAATAAAAATACAATATCAATATTATTATCTTGATAAAATTTTTTAATAAATTTAGGCCACTGCTTTGGTCTTCCTTTATATGGGTAATAACTTTGCGTTTTTGCAAAATATGCATCACCAGCATTAAAGCCAATTCGCATAACATGCCCACCCTTTTGCACGCAAATTTGCTCTAGCTTATTAAAAAAATCCCCCATAGGACCTTGCAAAAGAAGAATATTTTTACCACCAATATTACCGATTCTATCTTCTAATCTCATCTTTTTACCACAAATAAAACTACATATAAAAGCTTTTGTCCGACTCTTGCATATAGCGATTTTGCCTTATGCAATAGTGCATTTATAGGCTGTTGCAACCTTGCTCTTTGCTCTTGAAGCGCCACTACTAAATCACACGCTTCACATGCTTCTAAATTTAATGGATGAATATATCTAGGATAGAGCAAATACGCCCCAGCTATTAACTCATCGCTACTTAAACTTCTATACCTGCGTGGCTGTGGTTTTTTA
>NZ_JAGCNF010000073.1 GCF_017646085.1 Campylobacter sp.
AAAAAACGATAAAGAGATGATTTAACCAAGCTTTTCAGAAGGTTAAGGTGTTTCTCAATTCGTGAGCTGGAATTATATAAGAGATATGCTTAAAATAAGCTTAAATATTAGGCTATTTTGCTAAATATTTTAAATTCTTAGTTAAATTTAGTCTAAATTCAAATTTTTTACTCTAAATTTATGATTTTATCTAACTTTTTGCTTAATGTTTTATATATTATGATAGACTTTCTTTGTTTAAAAATGGAGAAAATATGCATTACTATATAAATTTACTCAAAGAAAATAATCTATTAAAAATTATAGAAGCGCCATGTGATATAGATCTTGAGATTGCTCATATTAGCTACATTGAGGTTAAAAAGGATAGTTCTAAAGCTATACTATTTACCAATCCAACTAATAAAAATGGTGATAAATTTCCACCTGTTATTACAAATATTTTTGGCAGCTTTAAAGCATTAGAGCTGATATTTGGGCGAGATGTTGATAATATTGCTAAAGAAATTTCAACTCTTTTAAAACCCGAAAAACCAAATTCAATAAAAGAAAAATTGGATTTTTTTTCTTATCTTTTAGGCTTAAAGTCTATCTTTCCAAAAAGATTAAAAGGTAGAGGTATATCTCAAGAGTGTCAAATGGAGCCAAATTTATATAAGCTTCCAGTTTTAAAAACGTGGGATGATGATGGTGGGGCATTTATCACAATGGGGCAAGTTTATACTAAAACTTTAAATGGAACTACGCAAAATTTAGGAATGTACCGCTTGCAAGTTCATTCAAAAGATGAATTAGGAATGCACTGGCAAATTCATAAAGATGCGGCTCATTTTTTTCACGAATATAAAAAAGCTGGTCAAAAGATGCCCGTAAGCGTAGCAATCGGTGGTGATCCGCTATATATATGGTGTGGGCAAGCACCACTGCCAAAAAATATTTTTGAATTAATGCTGTATGGATTTATTCGTAAAAAACCAGCAAAATTAGTAAAATCACTTACGAATGATATTTATGTGCCTTTTGATGCTGATTTTATTATCGAAGGATTTGTAGATCCAAATGAGTTAAAAGACGAAGGAAGATTTGGCGATCATACTGGCTATTATACGCCAATAGAGCCATTTCCAGTAATGAAAGTAAGCAAAATTACACATAAAAAAAATCCAATATTTGCCGCTACTGTCGTCGGAAAGCCGCCTTTAGAAGATAAATATATGGGATATGCAACTGAGCGTATATTTTTGCCACTTTTACAAACTACTGCGCCAGATCTGATTGATTATAAAATGCCTGAAAATGGTGTATTTCATAACTTAATATTAGCCAAATTTAATAACCTTTATCCAGCGCATGCTCAGCAGCTTATGCATGCATTTTGGGGCGTTGGTCAGATGAGCTTTGTAAAACACGCTATATTTGTCCCAAGCAATGCGCCCGATCTAGATGATTATGAGAATTTAGCTAAATTTATACTAAATAAATTTAGTCCAAAAAGCTGTCTAATAACAAGCGGGGTCTGCGATCAACTTGACCATGCTAGCCCAAACTCATGCTATGGAGGCAAACTAGGCATTGATGCATCTATAGACTACTCTACTTTAGCACCAAGCGTGATAAGCAATACCGAACTACTAGATAAATTTAAAAAAATAAGCTCTGATATTTTAGAAGTATATCAATATTTTACAGATACTAAAAATCCAATCTGTATAGTAAAAGTAGATAAAAAATCAAACCTAAAATCTCTTTTTAACTCTCTTTTAACGCTTAAAAAACATTTTAAAATTATAATATTTACAGATATTGATTCAAGAGTAGATAATCCATATATGATGGTATGGCGTATTACTAATAGCATTGATGCTCAGCGAGATATATATATAGATGATGAGCAAATTTGCATAGATGCTACTCGCAAAACCATAGATGATGGCTATACAAAAGAGTGGCCTAAAGAGACCAATTGTAATCAAGAAGTTGTTAAAAATTTGATTGATAGAGGCTTGATAGATAACGATACAAAATTATTTGAAAAATTTGAGATATTTGGCTGATGGTTGTAGCGGTATTTGACTCTGGATTTGGCGGGTTAAGCTTATTAAATGAGGCAATGAAAAAGCTTGAGGGGTGTGATTTTATCTATTTTGCCGATAATGAAAATGCACCTTATGGCACTAAAAGCATAGATGAGATAAAAGCACTTAGCATTGATGCGGTTGATTTTTTAGCTAGTAAGGCTGATATTATAGTCATTGCATGCAACACTGCTACGAGCGCTGCTGTAAGCGACCTTAGAGAGAAATTTAACATACCAATTATCGGGATGGAACCAGCAGTAAATCTAGGCAAAGACGCAGATGGAGATATCTTAGTTATCGCTACGCCTGCTACGATAAAAGGCGCAAAACTAAATGAATTACTAAAAAAATCAAATTTAAATAATAAAACTCATCTTTTGCCAATGCCTAAGCTTGTAGAATTTGCTCAAAATATGGAATTTAACTCACCAAATGTTAAAGAGTATATAAAAAATAAAATATCTAAATTCGATAGCAAAAATATATCTCTTATAGTCTTAGGTTGTACGCATTTTAACTACTTTAAAGATAGCTTTATAGACTTAATGCCAAATTCTAAAATAGTAGATGGAGTCGATGGAACCATAAGGCAGATAAAAAGAAAAATAGATGAGCTTAATAGTAAAGGCAAAAATTTAAATACAAAACTACTATACTACTCATCTAAGAAACAAAAAGATATAAAAGAGATTGCTCCA
>NZ_JAGCNF010000074.1 GCF_017646085.1 Campylobacter sp.
AGTCTAAAGAATTTCATCGCTAAAAATAGCCTAGATGAAAGTGAGTTTATAAATATGCTTCTAAAAAACTAAAAGGCAAAATAGAGCAATTTTAGAGTTTAATACTTTTTAATTGCTCTTTATAATTTAAACGTTATTATAAAAATTTTCTAGCTTATAATACCTAAATACGCACCTTATAAAATGATACAATCATCGCTGGAAGTAGTATCAAAGCTCCAAGCAACATCATAAACATAACCAAATCTGTCAAAATTCCAAAATAAATAGTCGGCCAAAAATTACTAAGGCTCATCACGCTAAAGCCTAAAAATATTGCAAAAGATGTGTAATACATAGCATAGCCAATACTTGCATGTGAACGCTCTACTGCGCTAAAAATATTATGTGTACGATTTTCTTTTTTAAATCTATGAATATAATGGATTATATCATCAACCCCAATTCCAAGACTAATAGCAGCAATTGTAATACTCATAATATCAAGCGGGATTCCTACAATCCCCATTATGCCAAATACAGCACACAGAGGAACAAGATTTGCAATAATTCCAATTAGTGATAACTTAATACTTCTAAAAATTACTACAAAAACCAAAAATAGTGCCAAAACTACAAATATAAATGTATCAGCCTGTGAACTAAAGAGCGCTTGAAGCATATTATTATATAGTACCATTACGCCAGCTACTTGAATCTCTACTGGTTCATCTTTTAATAGTTTTTGCAAATCGGCCTTGAGTGATTTGACAAACTCATCACGGCGTAAATTTGGATCACTATCGATAGTTCTAATACTAAATCTTGCCTCATTATTTTCTATATTTATATATGGTGTTAAGATTAGCTGCTTATACTCATTAGGTAAATTTGTATAAATTAGCGAGAGTGCAAGCGGATCAAGCTCCTTACCATTATTTATACTTTTTCCTACTTCAAGTAAAGTAGCAAGCGAGCCAACATTTCCAACAAACTCACGCTCAGCAATAAATTTATTAACTCTTTTAATAATATCAAGCTTATAAGCATTAAACCAATATTGCTCCTCTTGACTACCGCCAAATTCATCTTCAAATTCGCCTAATTCATCATCACTATTTTGCTCAATTGGTTTAAATTTAATAATCACATCCAAAGGAATCGTTCCGCCTAGCTCTTGATCGATCACCTTCATACCTTGGTAAATTTCAGTATTTGATTTAAAGTATCCTATAAAACTATTTTCAACCCTAAGCTGACTAATACCATAAATACCAATAACTACTATAAACAAACTAATTATATATATTATTTTTGGTTGATTTATGGCAAATTTAGCACACCACTGTGTGAATTTAAAGTGATTTTCAAAGCTCATTTTTGGCTCTTTTTTCTTAAGCATCATAAGCAAACTGCCAAAAATAAAAAATGCAACTAAAAGCGATATAGAGATACTCACACTCATCATCGCCCCAAGCATAATAATTGGTTTAATATCGCTTAGGCAAAGTGATAAAAATCCAATTACTGTAGTAAAAATTGCAAAAAAGCAAGGTGTGAATTTAGAACGCAAAGTAAGATAAACTAACTGCGCATTTGTATAAATTTTATGTTTTAAATACAACTCACGATATGCTACGATTAAGTGAATCACCACTGAAATTGTAATGATTAGCTGAAGGGCTATATAATTAGAGCTAATTACGGTAATCTCATAACCTAAAAGCCCAAATAGTCCACTTGCTAAAATTACACTTAAAAAACAGACAATCACTGGTAAAACTACAAACCTAACTTGTCTAAAAAATAACCATAAACAAAACCCAAGAAGCACTAAAACACTACTTCCATAAACTACTAAGTCATTTTTAACAAAGCTTATCATATCATCAGCGATCATACTAATGCCGCCTAAAAATAGCTGCTCATCCCCCTTATAGCGCTCTATAATCTCCCTAATTTTAGCAATATTTTCATGCTCAACAATCCTTTGAGCGTCTCTGTATTTTTTAAATTCAATTTCTAAATTTGCTAATTCTTGGCCCAACTCTTTTAGCTTTGCTCTTTGTTCTAAAAATCTAGCATAAGTCTCATCATCTTTTAAATTTACCACAATAGCTGTGGTTTTAAAATCACTACTAACTAATGAGTTTTTATATAATAAGCTATTCATTAGCTCATCTTTGGCCTTGGCCATATCGATACCAGTTTTGCTTAAATTTGGCACATCCTCTATTAGTTCACTAATGCTTAAATTGGGATTATTAGTTAAAAGTGGGGCTTTTAAGATTGAAAAAACTGAATCAACACTTTTTAAATTCTCAAGCTCTCTTGAGATTGCTGCGATTTTATCTAGGCTATTTTGGTTTAAAAGTCCTAAATTTGGCGTATAAGCAATAACTAAAAAATTCTTACTATCATAGCGTTTAGCAATATCACGCCAAATAGCTAAATCCTTATCATTTTCAAGTAATAAAGTCTGAGTAGAAGCATCAATCTCAAGTTTATAAGAAAAGACTCCTATTCCAAGGCAAATAAGCAAACTAAACGCTAAAACAGCCTTAGGAAATGCGACAATTAGCTTAAATATTTTTTTCATTTAACAGTGGCATTATGATCAGCTGTTGCATTTTGAAGACGCTTTATAATCTCATCAAAGCCTGCATTTTTACTTAAATCATTAAACTGACTTCTATAGCTTTGAACTAAACTCACGCCTAAAATATCAATATCATAGATTAGATAATCACTCTTATTTGCTGGATGAAATTTAAAAATTAATGGATAATTTTCGCTTTTATTTTTTATTACAGCATAGACATTGTATCGATTTTTGTTTCCCATTTCGCCTTTTACAAACTCAATCTCTTGATCGCTATAATATCCAAGCTTTTGCGTAAAAGATGCCTTTAAATTTGCTATAAATTGTTTTTTAAACTCATCTTGCTGCATAGGATTTAGCCCATTATATTGCTTAGAAAGGGAGAGTCTAGCCATCAGTGAGTAGTCAAAATATCCATCAAAAAGCTTAAAAAGCTCTAAAGGCTTTTGCTCTTTTGCTATAGATTTATCATTCATTATCTCTATTGCTTTTTTAAAATCACTCTTTAGCGTATCATCAATTTTTTTAAACTCAATTCCAAAAGCTACACCACAAATTAAAAATAATAAAAATAAAACTTTTTTCACATTACCCTCCTATTTTTTAATTCTACTCTTGAATCAATGCATTTCTGCGTTGTTCATAGCCATCTTTTATAAATGTATATAAATCAATTGCACCACTAGTAAGCTTATTATATAGTTCTGGATCTTTAGAACCATCGTTAATTAATTGCCATGATTTAACAGCTAAATTTAGATGAAAATATTTATGACCATCATCGCTAAAGGCTTCATTTGTATATGTTAATGGGTTAATAAAAAAATCACCGCCCATACCGACTAAATCACGCAAATTTGTCTGTCCTAAAACTGGTAATACTATAGGAAAACCGCTACCAATTCCCCAATATCCAAGTGTTTGACCAAAATCCTCATCATGTCTTTTAAGCCCATAAACATTAGTTGCTACATCGCTTATACCACCAAAACCAATTATAGTATTAGCAATAAATCTTAGCGTCTCCTCTCCAGCTGCTACAAATTTAAACTGCAAAAGATTATTAACTAATCTAATTGGAAACATTAAATTATCAAAAAAATTACTTATAGCATCTTGAGCAGGATCTGGCATAATATAATCATAACCTTTAAATGTCGGTACAAACAGATTTTGATATAGAGTATGGTTGAATTTAGTCATAACTCTATTATATCCGCTAAGTGGGTCAAAGCTGCTACTTTGAGAATATTCATCTTCAAAAGAGTCTATATCATTTGCTAAACAACTCATAAAAAATATTAAAATTACAATAAAAATTCTACCCATTTTTTCTCCAAAAATAAAATCTAAAATTATATAAAAGTAAAACTTAAAATTAGTTTTAATTATATAATTTAGTATATTACTAGATTTTTCAATAATTTATCTAAATTCTACTATAATTTTAAGAAATTTATATTATAATAAACTTAGTAATAATTATATTTAAAAAGGAAAATGGTTTTTATGAAGGCTCAAATTAATCTTGAGCTATTTTTAGATGATGAAATAGCTTTATTGCCCAAACATATTAAATTATTAAAAGCTCTTGATGAAACTAAAAGCATAACTAGAGCAGCAAATGCAGTTGATATCTCATATAAAAATGCTTGGGATTGTCTTGATCTTATAAACTCACGCGCTAAAGAGCCACTTATCTTAAGAGTCGATGGCAAGCGTAAAAATAGCGGAAGCGAGCTTAGCTCATATGCTAAAGAGATTATTAGTAGATATGAAGTAATTTTAAAAGCTCAAAATGAGTTTTTAAAAGAGATATGTGCGCACAGTCAAATCGATGTAAATAATCTAAAAAGGATAAATATGAAACTCAGCGCTAGAAACCAACTTCAAGCTACAATAACAGATATTAATCTAGGTGCAGTAAATGCCAAAATAACTGCTATGCTAAATGATGGAACCAAGCTAAAAGCTATAATTGCATTAGAGAGCCAAAAAGAGTTAAATTTAGAAGTTGGCAAGGAAGTTTTATTTATATTTAAAGCCTCAAGTGTAATTCTAGCTAAAGCAGATGAAAACGAGCTAAAAATATCTGCATCAAATAGACTCAAAGGCAAAATAACTCAAGCTACTTTAGGGGCAGTAAATGCGCAAGTTGCCGTAAATATAGGCAGTAATCAAATAATATATGTCGCTCTAACAAACGAATCAGCTCAAGATATGAAAATAAATGTCGGCGATGATGTAGAGCTATTTATCAAAGCTAGCCAGATCATAATCGGCGCCCAAATTTAATTTACTACTTATAATTTTAACAATCAAACTTATTATTTTTTAATAGCTACAAGCTAATTCATCGCAATGGCGATTTTTTCGTCATTGCAAGCTGATTAGTTGGCTTACAATGACAGCTATATTTGATAATAAATCTAGCATATAACAACAAATTTAAAATAGATTTTGGTTTTAAGAAATTTGACTAATTTAACAACTTTTTTAAAAATATAAATATATAATTTATATAAATAAAATTACTATATATTTATATTTTTACCATATAATTTCAAAATATAATTTTAAAATATGAAAGATAAAAATGAAAATACTCTTGTTACTTTTAACTTTTATAGTTAGCTCATTTTCTGCTAGTTTAAATATTGCAGCTGCAGCAAATACTGCTTATGTTTTAGAAGAGATCAAGCGTGAATTTATAAAACTCTACCCAGATGCTAAAATCAATATATCTCTTGGTTCAAGCGGTAAGCTGGTTGCACAGATTAAAAACGGTGCCCCATTTGATCTATTTTTTAGTGCAAATATGGACTTTGCACAAACACTTTATAATGATAAATTTGCCATTAATGCGCCTCAAATTTATGCTAGTGGCAAGGTGGCAATTTTAAGCATTAGAGGCCATAAGCCAAATCTTAACTCCCTAAAAGATGATAAAATCAAAACCATAATAATCGCCAATCCAAAAACTGCCCCGTATGGTGCTGCTACTCTTGAGATACTACAAAAAGTTGGAATTTACGAAGACATCAAGCATAAAATTATAAAGACCAATAGTATAGGTGATGCGCTAAATCAAACTATAAAAGCTGGCGATATTGGATTTGTTGCAGCTAGTTCTTTGATGGCTAAACAGATGCAAATATATAATAATTACTTAATACTTGATAATTCACTTCATACTAGTATTGACCAAGGAATGGTGATTTTAACTCATGGCAAGGACAATCAACTAGCCAAGGCTTTTTACGACTTTATCTTAAGCAAAACCGCTCAAGATATTTTTGCAAAATTTGGTTATACACCTGTAATTTAGGGATAAAATGATAAAATTTAACTGCCAAAAATCTTTTAAAAACTTCTATTTAGATGCTCAATTTGAAGTTCAAAATGGTGAGTTTATTGCACTATATGGTAAAAGCGGTAGTGGAAAAAGCACTATTTTGCGGTTATTAGCTGGGTTTGAGCGTCCTGATAAAGGAGAGATTTTAAACAAAGAAGAAATTTATTATGATAAATCCACATTTTTACCTCCACAAAAACGAAATATCGGCTATCTATTTCAAGATTACGCCCTATTTCCCAATATGAGTGTAATTCAAAATCTACTTTTTGCTAAAAATGATCCTAAATTTGCTAAAGAATTGCTAGAGCTTTTTGAATTATCGCAATTTTGCAATACCAACCCTAGCCTGCTCTCAGGAGGTCAAAAGCAACGCACAGCATTAGCTAGATGCCTAATGCGTCGCCCTAATCTTTTGCTTTTAGATGAGCCACTCTCAGCACTTGATAGCAATCTAAGAGCAAAATTACAAGAATATTTAAGCCAAATTCATAAAAAATATTCTATAAGTATCATTTTAGTTAGCCATGATAAGCACGAAATTTACAGACTTGCAAGTCGTATCTACTGTATTGAAAATGGCAAAATTACTAAAACTGGTACACCAAAAGAGATATTTTTAAGTCCTAATTTAGGACAAAATATCAACTTAATGGCTACAGTTTTAGAGATCAACAATGGCATTATCACCTGCGAGCATGCAAATCAAATTTATCAGATTTCTATGTCTAATTTAATACCAAATACTACGCCAAATTTAAAAACAACCACCATAAATTCCCAGCTAAATTCTAGCAACACAATCACAAATCTAACACCAAATACTCTAAAAATTGGCGATATTATAACTCTAAGTATTGATATGTCAAATTTAAAGGTTATACAATGATTGATTGGACGCCATTTTTATTATCATTTAAACTTGCTTTTATATCTACTATTATACTATTTATTGTATGTTTGCCACTTGCGTACATTATAGCACGATGCGAATTTAAGCTAAAGCCTGTTATTGAGAGTTTGATCTCTTTGCCGCTAGTGCTTCCGCCATCGGTGCTAGGCTTTTATATTTTAATACTTTTATCGCCATATTCATTTTTGGGTGAATTCATACAAAAGCATTTTGATATGCGGCTAGTTTTTAACTTCACCGGTCTTGTAATTGCTAGCTGTATTTACTCGCTTCCTTTTATGTTTTCACCAATTTTATCAGGCTTTAAAACGCTTCCAAATTCATTAATTGAGGCTAGTTATAGTCTTGGTAAAGGGCGCATTACTACGCTTTTTCGTGTTGCAATACCAAATATAAAACCATCGTTACTAAGTGCGATTATCATTAGTTTTGCTCATACCCTGGGTGAATTTGGCGTTATTTTAATGATTGGTGGAAGTATTGAAGGAGAGACTAAAGTCGCAAGTATTGCAATCTACGATGCTGTAGAGATTTTAGATTATGAGTTAGCGCATATCTATTCAGCTGCAATGCTTGCTATTAGCTTTTTGGTGTTATTTTTAGTCTATTTTATCAACCAAAAAATGGCAAAAAAATAGTATAATTTAAAATTTAAAAAATTGGAGAATAAATATGAAAAATATACTTTTTTATCTATTTATTATTTTAGCGTTTATTGGATGCGGCAAATCCATCCAACATAGTTATATAGCTACTTCAAATCCAATTTTTATCACTGAAAAAATTAAAGGTTTAAGCTTTAATCTATCATCACAAGGATTTTCACCAAATTTTGAACAGAATTTAACTAAAGCTTTAGAAGAAAATGGCTACAAAAAAGCTATACAAAATCCTGATATTATTATTAAAACTAACTTAAATTATCTGCGTAAAAATAGTGATATTCGCCCTAATAACTTTATGGAATTTGGTATTGGCTTTGGCGGATTTAGGGGAATTGGTTTTGGAAGTAGATTTGGGGGTGGATTTGATTCTAGATATGAAAATGAACATTTTTATGATGCTCAAGCAGAGCTATTTATCGCTATTAGCAAAGGCAAAGAGTATCAAACAAATCTAAATTTACAAAGTCAAAAATCTAGCTACGACTATGGTAAAGCTCAAACTCAATCAAATTTTGAAGCTGAAATTATAAATAAAATTATAGATATTTTAAATGGGTTTTAAGTTTTTAGTTATGCAATACTTTAAAATCAAAGCTTTGCTATGTTAGTTAAAACTAGCTACTTATTTTACCTTTTAAATTACAAAGAATAAAAAATAGACTAAAAAGCGTTTATGATCTCTTGTATTAAATTTATTTCTATACTAAATTTTAGCTATTTAGCCTAAGATAAGATATTTTTAACCATTAAAATAAACATAATTATATAAAGCCCTAAGGCTAATTTTTTTTGAATTTGCTTATCAACCCTATGACCGGCCTTAACACCAAAATAGACCCCAATTATAGAACCAATTCCTATCATTAAACCAGTTTTATAATCTACTAATTCAGCATTTGCTAAGCTAATAAGTCCAGCAAATGAGCTAAATACCACAAAAAATAGCCCGATTGATACAGCTTTTTTAATATCCATTTTTAAAAAACCAACAAAAATCGGAGTTAAAAATAAAGCTCCCCCAAGTCCTACAGATATTGCCACAGCGCCAACAAATAGCCCTACACAAAACATTATAGGTTTTGAGATCTCTTTTGGGTTTGGATTTTGCACATCGGTTTTAAAAAATTTAACTATTGCAACCATAAGCATAAAAAGCACAGCTAGCTTAAGCACTATACTAGGTGTATTAGCTACAATTAATCCGCTAAAACTTGCTCCAACAAGCCCGCCAATACCGACTATAATTCCATCATTTAGTACTAATTTTTTATTTTTATAATTTACATAACTACCAAATAATGCACCCATAAACATCTGAAGAACGCTAATACCAATTGCACTTTTAATATCAAAACCTAAATTTAATAATATCGGAACTAAAATAGTACCACCGCCAATGCCAAAAAATCCGCTAACAAACCCAATCCCCATACCAATTACTACAAATATAGCAAATGACATAGCCGCCGATATTACAAAAACATTATCAAATATCATTAAATTAAATTCGCCAACCATTTTTATACCTTAATTTTATTAATGCCCTATTATAATAATCTTAAGATAAAATTAGCTTTAAAAGGTTAAATTTTAAGATTGATAAAGAAAAATTTTTGTATAATATTTTTTTAAAAAAACTTTTTGGAGCTAAGATGCTTTTATATGATCCCACTATATATTTTAAAGAAATTTTAAACAAATATCCTCGCTCATATCTAGCCGAAGATGAAACTCAAGCCATCATAGGAATTGATTGCGAATACATAAGTGGAGATGATTTTGCTAAGCTAAATGAAAGGATCAAAAATGGCAATAAAATCTCAAATTTTGCTGGACTTTTTGGGATTTTAAGCTATGAGGCAGTATATAAATTTGAAAATATTGGCAATACAAAACCTACTTTATATGAGTTTCCACTTTATCACTACAGCGATGCTAAAGCATATTTGCACTATGATAAACAAAGTAAAATTTATAGCTTTTATGGAGATAGTATCTACTTTAAAGAGCTTGAAAATATAAAACCTCAAAATATTCAAAACCAAAACTACTACTACACTATAAAAACTGATTTAAAAAATGAAAAAGAACACTACTTAAATATGATCCAAACTGCTAAAAAATATATAAAAAGCGGAGATATATTTCAAGTTGTTTTATCTAAAACCTTAGAATTAGAAAGCGATTTTGATCCACTTGAGTTTTATCAAATTTTAAAAGCTCAAAATCCTAGCCCATATATGTTTTACTATCCAAGCGAATTTGGAATTGTAGTTGGTAGTAGCCCCGAACTTGTAGTAGAGATTAAAAAAGGAATAATCCACACAAGCCCAATTGCTGGTACAAGAAAGCGTGGAGTAGATGCTAATGAAGATGAGGAGATAAAAAAAGAGTTATTAAGCGATGAAAAAGAGCTTAGTGAACATAGAATGCTTATTGATTTAGCTAGAAATGATATAGGCAAATTTGCTCTTAAAGGTAGCGTAAAGGTAGTCAATCCAATGCATATAAAGCTATATGAAAGCGTAATGCATATTGTAAGCGATATTTACGCAGAACTTAAAAGCTCAGCTTCTGCTATGCAAGCACTTACTACTATATTTCCAGCTGGCACACTTAGTGGCAGCCCAAAAATTAGAGCAATGCAGATCATAAATGAGCTTGAAGATTATAGTCGTGGAATTTATGGTGGTGGAATTGGATTTTGGCATTTTAATGGTGATATGCAAATGGCTATTCTTATTCGCTCAGCTATCTTTACTAAAGATTTAAACTCAAATAGAGTATTTATCGGAGCTGGAGCTGGAATTGTATGGGATAGTATCGCTCAAAATGAGTATGATGAGATCTGCAACAAACGCAAAAGTTGCCTAAAAATTTTTGAACAATACGCAACTCAAAGGGATTAAACTATGATTTTAATGATTGATAACTATGATAGCTTTGTTTATAATATATACCAATATCTTTTAGATACAACTAATGAGCCTATAAAATGTGTACGAAATGATGAGATTAGCATTGATGAAATTAAAGTATTAAAACCTAGTAAAATTATCCTAAGCCCAGGACCAAAACACCCTAAAGATAGCGGAATTTGCATTGATATCCTAAAGGCAAATTTAGGTATTCCAATTCTTGGAATATGTCTTGGCCATCAAGCAATTGGTCTAGTAAATGGTGCTGATATAAAAGTACTTGATACTCCAGTACATGGTAAAACTAGCCAAATTCAAACTCAAAATAACAGCATCATTTTTGATGGGTTACCAAGTAGTTTTAGCGTAATGAGATATCATTCATTATATGTAGATAATCTACCGCCAAACTTGCAAGCTACAGCATATAGCAGTGATGGAATTATCATGGCGCTAGAGGATAAAGATAAGCAAATTTTTGGTATTCAGTTTCATCCTGAAAGCTTTTTTAGCCAATATGGAAAGCAGATAATTGCTAATTTCGTCTCATTAAATAAAGTAAAAGATCAAATTCAAGAAAAAGCAAATTTTGCCCCATTTCTGACTAAATTGCAAAAAGGCTTTCCATTAGATGCTAGCGACTATGAGATAATATGCAAAGAAATTTATAATAAAAACTATGATGATGTACAACTAGGTGCACTTTTAGTGCTAATAAGCGAAAAGTCGCTATATCCAGATAGCTTAGCTGCACTTGTTAAAAATATACTAAAATACTCTACAACCTACAGCGATAACTCACAAATGATAGATATAGTAGGCACTGGTGGAGATGCACTAAAAACTATAAATATCTCTACTACGGTAAGTTTTATTCTAGCTGCACTAGGAGTTAAAGTAGCTAAGCACGGCAATAAAGCTATAACATCAAAAAGCGGAAGTAGCGATATTTTAAGCCAGATTGGTATAAATCTTGATAGCAATATAGAACATTTAAAATCTAAACTAAATGAGCAAAATCTAGCCTTTTTTCATGCTCCATATTTTCATCCTATAACTGCGTGTGTGCGTGATGTTAGATTGCGACTTGGGATTGGGAGTGTATTTAATATCCTTGGCCCTTTGCTTAATCCAAATTTAAACCTATCTAATCAAGTTGTTGGAAACTACCTTGAAGAGGTAAATGAACTAATTGCTAGAACGCTTTTATCGCTTGGACGAAAACACGCTCTAGTAGTCCATGGTATGGATGGTATGGATGAGATTACTCTATGCGATGAAACGCTAATCCACGAAATAAAAGATGGCCGAATTTTAGAGTATAAAATCACGCCTGAACAGTTTGGTTTTGATAGAGCATTTCACGCTGATATTGCTGGAGGCGATGCTAGCTATAATGCTGATATTTTAAGAGCCACATTAAAAGGAGAACTTAGCGGGGCTAAATTTGATATAGTACTTTTAAATGCAATGTTTGCTTTATATGCTGCTGATGCAGCTGTTTCGCCTATGATTGCTAAAGATATAATATTAAATGCTATAAATAGCGGTAAAGTTTGGGAATTTTATAAAAACTACACCGGAGATAATAAGTGAAAGAAGACAAAGAGTATCTAACTACTCAGTTAATTAGCTATTTAGGCAATAAAAGAGCGCTTTTAAATCATATTGAAGATGTTATAATTGATATTAAAAATGAGCTTAAAAAAGAACGCATTGAGTTTGCCGACGTATTTAGCGGTAGCGGTGTAGTCGCACGAGTTGCCAAGGCGCATTCTAGTTTAGTTTTAGCTAATGATTTAGAAAGATATTCATATATTATAAACTCTTGCTATCTATCAAACTCTAGCTTAGAGTTATTAAATGCTTTAAAAGAGTATTACGCTCAAATTCAAAATAATTTTACTCCAAAAGAGAGTTTTATCAGTGAGCTTTATGCTCCAAAGGACGATAATAATATAAAAAATAATGAGCGGGTATTTTATTCTCGCTCAAACGCTTTGATTATTGGTGGATTACGCCACGCCATAGAACAAATCCCAGCTGAATTTCAAAACTTTTTTATCGCTCCTTTACTTAGTAAGGCTTCAGTGCATTCAAATACTGGTGGAGTGTTTAAAGGCTTTTATAAAGATAAAAATGGAATAGGCAAATTTGGCGGAAGCGGAGAGAATGCTTTAAGTAGAATTCTAGGCAAAATTACTCTTGAGATGCCAGTATTTTCAAATTTTAAAAGCGAATTTGAAGTATTTCAAAATGATGCGTTAGAATTTGCCAAGATTGCTCCATCTGTGGATATAGCATATTTTGATCCACCTTATAATCAACATCCGTATGGCTCAAACTATTTTATGCTAAATTTAATTAGCGATTTTAAAGCACCCAATACAAATAAAATCAGCACAATAAGCGGAATACCAGATAATTGGAATCGCTCAAATTATAATAAAAAAGCCTTAGCAAGTAAGGAATTTTTCAATCTTTTAAGCGAATTTAAGGCTAAATATTTAGTAATATCTTTTAATTCTGAAGGCTTTATAACAAAAGATGAGTTTATCTCTAATTTAAATCAAATAGGTAAAGTCTATACTAAAGAGATAAAATATCCAGCCTACAGGGCTAGTAGAAATCTAAACAATCGTGAACTTTATGTAACTGAGTATCTCTACATTATCAAAAAGGAGATCAAATGAGCGTTTTGATTAAGGTGTGCGGGATTAAAAGCCAAGATGAGGCAAAAAGCGTCTGTGAAGTTAATTATAATGGCAAGAAAGTAGATTTTATAGGAATTATCCTAGCTAAAAGCCCACGCCAAGTAGATCTAGACACAGCCAAAGATATAGTAAATTTAGCTCATAGCTATGATATAAAGGCTGTAGGAGTTTATGATAGTAAAAATTTAGATGAGATTTTGCATAGTGCTTTAGAGGCTAAATTTGATGTAGTGCAAATTTATACCCAAGCAAGCGAGCAAGACTTTGTAAAATTTAGCTCAAATAGTATAAAATTATGGCAAGCATGTAGTGTAAGCTCAAAATTGCCAGATTTAAGTCAAAATTGCGATCTTATTTTATATGATGCCAAAGGCGTAAGCTTAGGCGGTAATGGAATTAGCTTTGATTGGAGACTTTTAGATGGAGTTAAGGGCAAATTTGGTCTAGCTGGCGGGCTAGGCGCGCATAATGCTAAAGATGCGTTAAAAATAGGGGCAGTTTTGCTAGATTTTAATAGCAAATTAGAAGATAAAAATATGATTAAAGATCCCCAAAAAATATATGAGATATTAAAAATTATTAAGGAATAAAAATATGAATGCAAAGGCCTATTTTGGTAAATTTGGAGGGCAATTTGTCCCTGAGACTGTTATGAGTGCTTTAATAGAGCTTGAAGAAGCGTATGAAAAGATTGCAAAAAGTGATGAGTTTAAAACCGAACTTAACGGACTTTTAAAAGATTACGTAGGAAGACCTAGTCCATTATATCACGCTAAAAGACTAAGCGAGCATTATGGACATGATATCTATCTAAAACGAGAGGATTTAAATCACACAGGTGCGCATAAAATCAACAACGCCCTAGCCCAAGCCCTACTAGCTAAAAAAATGGGGAAAACAAAAATAATGGCCGAGACTGGAGCTGGGCAACACGGAGTAGCTACTGCTACAGCGGCTGCTCTTTTAGGGCTTGAATGTGATGTGTATATGGGTGAATGCGATACTAAGCGTCAGGCGTTAAATGTATATAAAATGGAGCTTTTAGGTGCTAATGTTGTGCCTATTAGTGATGGGCTTGGCACATTAAAAGAGGCTACCACCGCAGCTATTCAAGCGTGGGTAAATGAGATTGAGAGTAGATTTTATGTAATTGGCTCAGCTGTAGGGCCTCATCCATATCCAAAGATTGTTAGAGATTTCCAAACTGTAATTGGCTCTGAGGCCAAAGTTCAACTAGAAGAAATTGGGGTAAAACCTGATTATATAATCGCTTGTGTTGGTGGAGGTAGTAATGCAATTGGAATATTCTCAGCTTTTATTGATGACCCAAGTGTAAATATAATTGGAATTGAAGCTGCAGGGCTAGGAATTGAGACAAAATATCACGCTGCTACATTAACCAAAGGTAATGAAGGGATAATACATGGAATGAAAACCATAGTACTTCAAGACGAATTTGGTATGATCTTGCCAGTACATAGCATTAGTGCTGGGCTTGATTATCCTGGTGTTGGACCAGAGCATGCACACTTACAAGATATAGGAAGAGTAAGCTACTACGCAGTTAGCGATGATGAATGCATTAATGCTTTAAAACTATTATCAAAGCTTGAAGGCATAATCCCAGCCATAGAGAGTTCGCATGCTCTAGCTTACTTAGATAAATTATGTCCAACACTGCAAAAACGCTCAAATATCGTAATAAATGTAAGCGGTAGAGGTGATAAAGATATGCATACTATAATGGATTATAAAAAAGGAACGATATATGGATAAGATTGCAAATGCTTTTAAAGACAAAAAAGCAAATATAGGCTACATTGTAGCTGGATACCCTAGTCTTGAATACAGCAAAGAGTTTTTAAATTTACTTGATGATAGCATACTTGATATGATTGAGATTGGAATACCTTATTCTGATCCTCTAGCAGATGGTAAGCTCATAGCCAACGCAGCATTTCAAGCATGCAATAATGGTGTAAATACAGCCAAAGTATTTGATATGTTAAAAGGTGTTAAAACCTCTAAAGCATTAGTATTTTTAGTATATTATAATATTATTTTAGCTTATGGCGAAGATAAATTTTTGCGCCAAAGCTTAGAGTGTGGTATTAGTGGGATTTTAGTGCCTGATATGCCTTATGAGGAGAGTTGCGAGCTTGCTGCTAAGTGCGAACAATATGGTATTAGCTTAATCCGTCTAATTGCACCTACAAGCACTAAACGTTCAAAGGAAATCTTAAATGGCTCTAAGGGCTTTATCTATGCAGTTGGCTCTCTTGGTGTAACTGGTGGCGAACAAAGTTCACTAGATAGACTCAAGGATATGATTAAGTTTATAAAAGATAATACTAATTTACCAGTTGCAGTTGGGTTTGGGATTAAAAACTCAAGCGATGTTAAAAAAACCAAAGAGTACGCAGATGGCGCAATCATAGGTACAAAAATTGTAGAGATTACAAGCAAATTTGACCCACAAACCGCACATCAAAAGATAAAAGAGTTATTTGAATAGTTACACAATTTGACTAAATTTCAAACTAAAATCAGTCAGAATTTAGTCAAATAAACTCTTTTAAAGCTAAATTTTGTATAATATTAGCCAAAACTCAAGGAGATTATAATGCTAAATGCTATCAATTATGCTACTAGACACTTTTGCACAGATGTCTTTGGCTATGAGATAGAAGAGGGAAAAAGCTTAGGTAAAAATCTATATGGTGCTAGTATTCCACTG
This sequence comes from Campylobacter sp., assembly GCF_017646085.1. GTDB lineage: Bacteria > Campylobacterota > Campylobacteria > Campylobacterales > Campylobacteraceae > Campylobacter. The sequence goes on from NZ_JAGCNF010000074.1 coordinate 15,884, forward strand.
TATAAAGATGATACTGAATTTCAATTTTTTCTATATTTTAAAAAAGAGACTCTAGAGCTTTTTTTAGATAAATTATTTAACCCAGAAGAGGCTAAAACTGTTGAACTAGGAGATTTAAGCAGAGAGGTAGCTAATCAAATCGTAGGTTATGCCAAGCATCTCTTAAGTGATAACAATGATGGAATTTATAGGCTTGGTACACCTGAATTTCTAGGCAAAGTCGAGAGATTTCCAGTTAGACTTGAAAAATCTCATATCTTTAAAATGAAAAATAAAACTTTCAAAATAGGCTATAAAAAAGTATGAACGAGACAAATACAAACCAAAATGGATTATTTCGTGGCTACGATGAGTTGCTAGATATTGGCGTAGAGTTTATTAGCGATCTTGGTATGACGACCATTAGCGTACGTGAGCTTTTACGACTTGATGTTGGTTCAGTTATCGATTTAGATAAACCAGCTGGTGAAAGCGTAGAACTATACATCAATAATAGAATATTTGGCAAGGGCGAGGTAATGGTATATGAAAAAAACTTGGCAATCCGTATAAATGAGATATTAGATTCTAAATCTGTAATCCAATATTTTAGAAGAGAGCTAATATGAAAATTTGGCTTTTAATGTTTATAGCTCTGCCAATTTGGGCAGCAAATTTGCTTACTCACAATATATATGAACGTGATGAGCGTATCGATATTATGCTTAGTTTTGATGCTCCATATGATGGCACTATAAAACAACAAAATAACGCTGATTTAACCTATATCATCCTAAGCGATCTATCTTTAAAAGGTCAAGTAAGCAAGCAGATCAAATCAAATATTATCCAAAATATTTTGATTACCTCAGCTAATAATAGTGCTACACTACAGCTAAAATCATCTAAGCCAATCTCTATAGTTGCCTCTAAAACTAGCGATAAATTTGGTCTTAGAATCCGTGTAACACCACAAATCCCAATTAAATCTACTAGTCAGTCAGCTATAGAAAAAACTGCCCAATCAGCACAAAATATCAAACCAACACAAGTTGCAAATACTCAACCAAAAGAACAAAATCTACTAGCTAATATCCCAACCAAAAAAGATAGTGGCGATGATATGTATACAAACTACATTATAGTAATTTTAGTTCTATTTACACTCTTTGTTTTTTTAATGTTTATCAAAGCTAAATATACAAAAAAACATCAACAAGCCAAAAGCATACAAACTGCTAAAACTACTATAAATACACCAAAAGTTACGCCAAATCCAAAACCATTTGATATTGCTACACCAAATCCACAAGTATCGCAAAATTATCAAGCCGCTGATTTTCAAATAGAACAAAATCATCAAAGCACTACAAATTCACAATCAGCACAAAGTTATCAAACGGCTCAAGATTTTCAATCCTCACCAAATTCGCAAGCAAACTCAAGCTATCAAACCGCTTCAAATTTTCAAGCCACTACAGCCACTATAAGTAACTTTAATTGGGGCAATGATAGTGTAGATGTCCTCTATGAAAAGTCATTAGATGCCCAAAATAAAGTAGTTTTACTAAACTACGAAAACCAAAAATATTTAGCTTTAGTAGGTAATTCAAATGTACTTTTGGATAAATTTGGCGAAGATGGAATAAAAAGTCAAGATGATTTTGAACTGATTATACAACAAAGCAAGCCAAGACTAAATAGCTATCTACAAGAGCGTAAAAATGCTCTAAGTAGCTACAAAGATATGATGGACAAAGAGTCAATTTAATTTAAATAAAAGGAAAGATATGAATATTAAAAATTTAGATGATTTAAAAAAATTTACCGATGAGATTCGTTCTCAAGCTGGTTATAAAGATCCAATTGCATTTGCAATCGGTAGAAGCATAAAAGGTAAATCAGCCAAAACAATCAGCGTAAATTACGCAGTAGTAAATATGAATGAAAATTATGGAAGTGCAGCTGTATTAAACTGGGCAATTGAAAAAAATGGTATAAAAATAGATAATAGTGGGAGTGAATTTGTAGCACCAATCAATTCAGCCATTACAGCTGATGCGCTTAATGTATTTGATTTTTTACTAGATGAATGCGAAGGTGATAAGCATAAAAATGTCCAAAATCTACTAGTAATAGATGAGATTTTAAATGATGGCGAAATAGAAAATGATGTTGAGTTTGTAGTAACATTCTTATATAGTGATGATGCGCCAAAAAGTGTTGAAGCTGTCTATCTCAAACTATATTTACTATCGTTAAATAAAGCTGAAATTCGATCATTAAATCTTAATGGCGCCTTTGGCCTATTACCAAATTTAGCCTGGGATAGCGATGGCAATCCACACGAACTAGATCACTTAAGAGAGAATGAAATTTGGTTAAAAATGAAAGGCTGGTATCCAAATATAGTGAGCGTGGATAAATTCCCACGCTACTTAAATCACATAATACCAAGTGATAATACTAGAATACTAGATAGTGCAAAAGTAAGAATGGGTGCAGTCCTAGCACCTGGCACAACAGTAATGCCGGGCGCTTCATATATCAACTTCAACTCTGGAACAACCGGCCCAGTAATGGTAGAAGGCAGAATCTCAAGCTCTGTAAGCGTGGGCGATGGAAGTGATGTAGGTGGAGGCGCTAGCATTCTAGGCGTACTAAGCGGTACAAACGGTAATCCAATTAGCGTAGGCAAAAGATGTCTTTTAGGCGCTAATTCAGTAACTGGCGTGCCTCTTGGCGATGATTGTATAGTAGATGCTGGATTAGCAATTCTTGAAGGTACAAAAGTTTATATAAATGATAAAGAGGCTCTTGAAAATTTAAATCCTGAATTTAAATTTGATAAAGAGATATACAAAGCAATTGAATTATCAAATCTAAATGGTATTCACTACCGCCAAAATAGTCAAACAGGTCAAATCACAGCTAGCATCAGCAAAAGGGCTATTAAGCTAAATGCTGACTTACATTAAGGAATAGTAATGGTTGAAATTAAAGGCTTAACGCACCGTTTTGGCTCTCAGCTACTATTTGAAGATGTGAATTTAAAGCTAAATTCACACAATCGATACGGCTTAATAGGTGCCAATGGTGCTGGAAAATCGACATTTTTAAAAATTTTAAGTTCTCAAGTAGAACATACTAGTGGTGATATTATTATAGAATCAGGTAAGAGAATTGGTGTCTTAGGTCAAGATCAATTTGCATTTGAAAATTTTACCTTAAAAGATGCTGTTTTATGGGGTAATAAAAGATTATATGATGCAATTAAAGAAAAAGAAAAGCTCTATTTGAGTGAAGAATTTACAGATGAGATTAATGAGCGTCTTAGCGAGCTTGAGATTATTAGCGCCGAAGAGGATCCTACCTATGAATATGAGACTAGAATAGAAAAAATCCTAAGTTCTCTTGGTTTGCATGAATATGATAAATTAATGAGCGAAATCGAAAGCAGTGATAAGGTTAAAATCTTATTAGCTCAAGTACTATTTCCTAAGCCTGATATATTATTCCTTGATGAGCCAACAAATAACCTTGATATCGATGCTATTGCATGGCTAGAAAGAGAGTTAATCAATCATGAAGGAACTTTGGTAGTCATAAGCCATGATAGACACTTTTTAAACCGAGTTTGTACTCATATCTTAGATGTAGATTTTAAACAAATTAGAGAATTTAGCGGCAATTATGACGACTGGTATATAGCTGCAAATTTAGTTGCTAAACAAGCTGAAATGGAGAGGGATAAAAAGCTAAAAGAGCGTGAAGAGCTAGAGAAATTTATCGCTAGATTTAGCGCTAACGCTAGTAAGGCTAAACAAGCAACAAGTAGAGCCAAACAGCTTGAAAAGCTTCAAATAAATGAGATTAAAACTTCTAGCCGTAGAGATCCTAGTATTTTATTTAGAACTAATCGTGAAATAGGAAATGAACTAATAGAGCTAACTGCCATCAATAAAAAATTTGATGATAAGGTGATTTTGAATAATTTTAATTTTAAAATGAACAAAGGTGATAAAATCGCTATTATTGGCACTAATGGCGTAGGTAAATCAACTCTATGTAAAATTTTAATGAGTGAACTAGAAGCTGATAGTGGCAAGGTACATATCGGAGCTACGATTGAGCCAGGCTACTTCGCACAAGATAGCTCAAATAAAATAACAGGTACTCTAAAGCTATATGAATGGCTTCAAGATAGCAAAAATAAAGATCTAGATGAGATCCGTAAATGCCTTGGTAGAATGCTATTTAGTGGAGCTGAGCAAGAAAAAGAAGTAGGCAGTCTAAGTGGAGGGGAAAAACATAGATTAATGCTCTCAAAACTAATGCTACAAAGAGCAAATTTACTAATATTAGATGAACCAAATAACCACTTAGATCTAGAGGCTATCATTGCTTTAGGTGAAGCATTATATAATTTTAGCGGTAGCTGTATTTGCGTTAGTCACGATAGGGAACTAATCGATGCCTTTGCCAATAGAATATTACACCTAAAAGGTAATGGTGAAATTATAGACTTTAAAGGTAGCTACGAAGAGTATCGTACAACCTATGCAATGGATGAGAAGTAATGCAAATTTGGCTAAACTCAAATCTAATTAATATCGCTGATGATACCAATCTAGCCCAGCTCATAGAATCTCAAAACTATGATAGCAACAGAGTTGCTGCCGAAGTTGATATGCAGATAGTCCCACGGACTATCTGGAATGAATTCAAACTAAAAGATCAGATGAAAATCGAAATTGTTGAATTTGTCGGTGGCGGCTAAGCAATTAATTTAATTGCTATATCATTATATACATTAAGAAAACCATTAAGGCAATACTCTACTAAAGCCTTTTTGCGTTTCATACTAATTGCCATTTTTAATACATCATTTTGCTATTAAACATTCTACAAAAAGAATCTAAACTACTAAAAATGGCAACAAACTCTTATACTATAAGCAATACGTAAAAAATTATTATACCTTGCTTTTGCAAGTATAATCACAACTAATGATAATACTTAAAAAATAAACACTTACCCATTTAATCTTTTAGCAAATTTAGTCTTATTACCTAAATATACAAATGTAAGCACTTCGGCCACAGCCTTAAATAGCGTAGCTGGAATCTGATCGTCAACATCACACAATCGGTATAGCTCACGAGCAAGAGGCGGATTTTCTACTATTTGCACTCCATGCTCAATGCCAATCTGTCTAATTCTTAGAGCTAAATGATCCACGCCTTTAGCTAGCACTACAGGTGCTGATTCTTTATCTTTATCATAACGGATAGCTACAGCGTAGTGAGTTGGGTTAGTTATAATAGCATCAGCTGCTGGAATATTTTGCATCATACGCTTCTTGGCTGCTTGCATCTGAAGCTGACGAATTCGCCCTTTGACACGAGGATCTCCATCCATTTGCTTGTATTCATCTTTTACCTCTTGCTTAGACATCCTAAGCCCTTTAAAATATTGATACCTTACGATAAAAATATCTGCAATTGCAATCAGCATAAAGAGCAAGAGCATAATCCCAGCTAAAATAAACATTTTATTTCTAAGCCAAACTAACTGGTCAAACATCGTATAAAACATTGTATAAGGCAACTCGGTAATAAATTGTAAAAATACGTAAAACGCACAGCCAAAAATTGCCGAAACTTTAACTACAATCTTAACCGTCTCCACAGCTTTTTTGAGTGAAAAAAGATTAGCAAGACCTTTAATTGGGTCAAGTTTAGAGAAATTTGGCGTAAGCGGCTCAGTAGTAAAGATAAAACCAAACTGCATAACATTAGCAATAATACCTGCGATCATCACACAAATTAATAGCGGTAAAAGTATAAGCAAGCACTGTAAAACCGAATGAATTACAATCTTAAAAAACAGCTCTCTAGTAAGCGGAGTGCCAATTATATCTTGATAATATAGATACAAATTCATTACTCGATCGCCCATAAATCCCATCAAAGCAATGAGTGCTACACATCCCACAAGCAATGTTACAAAGCCGCTCATATCTTGAGATTTAGGGACATTACCTTTATTTCTAGCATCCTCAATCTTCTTGGCGGTGGCCTCTTCGGTTTTCTCTTGTTCGTCTGCCATTTAATCTACTTAGTTTCGTTTTGCATAATCATCATAACCAAATTCACGCCAAATAGTGACATTGCCACTCTCATCCATCATTGCCAAACTTGGAAGCTTAACGCCATTAAAGGTAGTATTTTTAACTATTGTATAGTGAATTTGATCCTCAAAAATTACCCTATCGCCGATATCTATTGGCTTATCAAAGCTATAAATTGGCTCACCGGCCTCAGCTCCTACTATATCGCCAGCTAAGCAAGTCGCTCCACCAAATCTGTAACAAAATTCACCATCAACTCTCTCGCCTCTAATTTTTGGACGATATGGCATTAAAATCGTATCAGGCATATGACATTCAGCTGAGGCATCAATTATACAAGTTTTTTGCTCATTATCTACAATATCAAGCACACTTGCAATCAAAAACCCGCACTCCCAACCTACAGCTTCACCTGGTTCAATATAGACTTGTACACCATATTTTTGAGAAAAGCTTTTAATTAAATTTATTAATAGCTCTATATCGTATCCTGCTTTTGTGATGTGATGGCCTCCACCAAAGTTAATCCATTTCATACGTGGAATAATCTGACCAAATTGCTCTTCAAATGCTTTTAAAACAATCTCTAAGCTTTGCGCACTCTCCTCGCAAAGTGCGTGAAAATGTAATCCTTCAATTCCATCAAGCTCATTAAATTCAAAGTTTGTTTTAGTAATACCTAAACGAGAATATTTTCCACATGGATTATACATATCAGTTGGACTAGCTGAGACATTTGGGTTGACACGTAAGCCTATGCTAGCTTTACTATTTTTAGCCTTAGCAGCAAACCTTCTCCACTGTGCAAAACTATTAAAAACAACATGATGGCTAATTGATAAAACTTCATCTATATCATCATCGCTAAAAGCTGGAGAATAGGTATGAATTTCTCTAAAACCATGCTCTTTGGCATATTTAGCTTCTATTAAACCACTACATGTAGCACCATTTAACATTTTAGAGACAAATGGCATACCAGGGGAAAAAGCAAAGCCCTTAAGCGCACAAAGCACCTTAGCTCCACTCTCTGTGGCAACATAGTTAAGTATATTCAAATTTGACTTAAGTTTAGCCTCTTCACAAACATAGGCTGGAGTTTTAATATCTTCTAATTTCATGTTAATCCTAAATTTAATTTTAGTATTATATCAAATTTAGGATTAAGATAATTTTATGCTTTAAGTGTAAATTTTGATGAAATAGCTGCAATATCACCAGAATTTGCTAAGGCTAAAACAGCTTCTTTAGCATGAAGTAAAATTTTATTAAGTTGCGTCATCTCACTATTATCAAATTCACCCAAAACATAACTAATCACATTTCTTTCGCCTTTATCGCTACGACCAATACCTATGCGAACTCTATCATAACTATTGCCTATTAATGCGTCAATAGATTTAATACCATTGTGGCCGCCGCTACTACCGCCATGTTTAAATCTCATCGCACCAAAAGCAATATCTAATTCATCATGGACTACTATTATGCGCTCGGGCTTATAAAAATCATTTACAGCTTTTAGAGATTTACCACTTGCATTCATATATGTGGAGGGTTTAAGAAGAAGAAGTGAGCCTTTTTTATATAGCTCACCTTGAAATTTAGCCGAACTAACATCACTAAACCCGCCATCTTTTAAAATAAGATCAACGAGCATAAATCCGACATTATGGCGAGTATTTTCATACTCCTTACCGATATTGCCTAGTCCGGCTATTAGGATCATTACTTAGCTTTTACAACACCTAAAACTGCCACACGGCCTGCATCAATTATGCGAACATTTTCTGGTGCTACGATATCACGAACTAAAACTGTATCATCAATATCAAGTGGAGTTACATCAATGTTAAAGCTATCTGGAAGGTCTTTACCTTTACATTTTACGCTTAAGCGTTTTTTAGATTGTAGTAAAACACCTTTATTTTTAATACCTGCTGGAGTACCAACTGGAACAACTGGAACAAGGTATTTAGACTCAACATCTGGTAAAACAACTTTCAAATCAACATGTTTTAACATACTTGTTACTGGATGTTTTTGATAATCAACAACTACAACATTGTAAGTTTTACCACCTACGCTTACATCAAATTTCAAACCGCTTTTAGCTTTTACAGCTTTAATAAAATCATTTACTTTAAAAGCAGCATTGATATTTTCAATACCTTTTGCGTAAATGTTAGCGATTAGATAACCATCTTTCCTAAGAGCTTTTGTGCTTCTTTTGTCAATACTCTCTCTAACAATGCCTTCTAACATTATCTTTCCTTAAAATAAAATAAACGGCAATTATAGCTAAAAAATCTAAATTTAAGCTTATGATAACGAGGTTAAAATCTCATCAAAAGCCGCTACAAATGCATCCAAGCCATCATCTAAAAGCTTAGTACAAACCTTATTATAATCCACGCCAGCTTCTTTAGCTTTGGTCATAAATCTATCTATTTCCTCGCTACTTGGTATAGTTTTTGGAGTAAATTCGCCACTTGCGATAAATGATTTAATAGTATCAAGTGGGGCTGTATTAATTGAATTTGGATACAAAAGTTCTTTAATATAATAATCTGCTGGAAGTTGATTACTCTTTACTCCAGTACTTGCAAATAGTGTTCTTACATTTCTTTGGCCAGCATTTTGAATTTTATTATAGATATTTGTAGCATTATAAATTCCAAATTTACCAGTCTCTTCAAGTTTTTCATCAAGTAGTCTATCAAACCTGCTTACAAACACGCTAATCACTCCTTGAGGAAGTGGAGTCTGTGGAAATTTTTTGCTATATTTTTTAGTACCTTCTTTAAATGCATCTAAACAATTTTGCGCTTGGTCTTTAGAAAAAATTAGTGTTGCATTTACATTAATTCCCTTTTTCATTAACTCGCACATTGCATCAAATCCAGATGAAATAGCTGGAATTTTAATCATTACATTTGGCATTTTTATCGCATTATATAGTTTTTTACCTTCTTCTATTATATCGCTAGTTAAGGTTAAATTTGGATCAATTTCAATACTTACAAAGCCATCGTTTCCAGCTGCATAATTAGCAAGCATTTTATGTGCTGCCATTTTAATATCGTTTGTAGCTAAAATTTCATATATCTTTTTTGCGCTTCTTTTGCTAAATTTGGCTTTTTGTTCACTATAGGCTTGCGAGTTACAAATCGCCTCTTTAAATATACTTGGATTACTTGTAGCTCCATTGATTGTGCCATTTTGAATTAATTCTATAAATTCTGAATTTATAAAATCACGCTCTAAAAAATCACACCAAAGAGAAAAGTTAATATCTCTCATTTTCTACCTTTTATATAATTTTTTTAATCTCATTTAAATCTTTGATATCTATGATGTGGGTTGCTGCCTCTTTTAGTATCTTATTTGCACAAAATGCAATACCAGTGCCAGCCTCTTTAAACATAGATAAATCGTTTGCTCCATCGCCTACGCAGGCAACCTCATCGCTACTTAAACCCATAAAATCTTTAAGTCGTAAAAGCATCTTGCCCTTAGAGTCACCAAACATCATCTCGCCACCGACATTGCCAGTTAAAATACCATTTTTATGATGAAGCTCATTTGCAAAATTTAGATCAAAGCCAAGCTTTTTTTGTGCTGCATCAGTAGCGATATGAAACCCACCACTAAATACAACTGTCTTAATATTTTTAGATTTTAGATATGCAATTATCTCTTTTGCACCGGTAATAAATGGTAAATTTGATGTAATTTCTAACGCCCTACTAAGTTCTAAACCCTCAATCAATCTAACACGTCGCACTAAACTCTCATAAAAATCAAGTTCACCCGCCATAGCCCTAGCAGTAATTTCGCCGACTTCCTTATCCTTACCCATTGCGCTTGAGAGGATGGTGATAGTCTCACCATCCATTAGCGTAGAATCAAAATCAAAAACACAAAGTTTTATCATATAAAAACCTTAAAAATCACGCTTTAATAAAGATTCAACTTTTAATATCGTTAAAATGTTATTATCTCTTTTACCGATACCATGAATCATACCTTTATCTTTAGCTAATGTTTCAGGTGGCTGATCTATTCTATTTGTATTTATTCGAATAGCCTCTGTGAGTCTATCAATTACAAATCCTGCGATATTATCGTTATCTTGCATAACAATATATCTCGTATTTGGCGTCATTTTGCTAGGTTCAAGATTAAATCTAATTCTTAAATCTATCAAAGGAATTACGCTACCTCTAAGATTAAACACACCAAGTACATATGGCGGAACGCTAGGCACTCTTGTATACTCAATTGGCTTAATAATCTCTTTGATATATAAAATTGGAATAGCAAATTCCTCATCGCCAACTATAAAACCTACAAGCTGTTCTATCTCTTCTCTATCTTTAGTATTTTCTGGTTCATTTATTTGCTGTTTTTGTCTTTGTAAAACTTCACCTAATCTATCGCTCATTTTACTTCCTTACACTAGCTTTATATTTTTTCTAACGACATTTTCTAGGTATTCTGGTGAATATGGTTTGGTAATATACTCAGTCATACCAGCTTCTACGCCCCTTAAGCGATCGCTCTTACTTGTTCTGCTTGTTACTGCAATTAGTGGCAGATTGCGATATTTAGAGTATTTTCTAATTTCTCCAGCTAGGGTATATCCATCCATTCTAGGCATTTCAATATCTATTAGCATCGCATCTAGGCTATGTTCGCCTGATTTAATAATATTTAACGCCTCTATACCATTTGTTGCCTCAATCACAGTTACACCGATTGGCTCAAGTGATTTTTGCATCATTGTCCTATCCATTTTAGAGTCATCTACGATTAGGACTTTATAATCGCTTGGTTTCTCTTTTTTAGTCATTTGTGAATTTGATTCCATACTGGCTCTGATATCTACTTTAATCTCTTTAGCCATATCCATAATCATACCAACATCAACAATTAGTGTAACCTTTCCATCGCCTCTAATCGTGCCGCCTGCAATTCCACGAATATTTTGTAAGTAGTTACCAAGAGATTTAATAACAATCTCCTCCTGGCCAATTAAACTATCAACAATAATACCAAGCTTACTATCAGCTACATTGATTACAACTACATAGGTCTGATCGCCACTTTCAAATACCTGTTTAACTCCAAATAGATCACTAAGTCTAACAAGACTAAGAACCTCATCACGAAGTCTAAGGACATTTTTACCTTCAATAGTGTAAATATTATCTACTGGAACTCTAACAGTCTCTTTTACGCTTGCTAGTGGTATAGCATAAAATTCTTCTTGAGAACCTACTAATAAAGATTGGATAATAGCTAGAGTTAGAGGAATTTTTAGCTTAATTATTGTACCTTTACCTACTTCGCTATCTATATCAATTATACCATTTAGCTTCTCAATATTTGTCTTAACAACATCCATTCCCACGCCACGGCCGCTAACATTTGTAACTTGCTTAGCCATAGAAAATCCAGGTTTAAAGATAAGTGAGTATGCTTCTTTATCGCTCATACTATCAACTTCTCTTTCTGTTATCAAGCCTCTTTCTAATGCTTTCATCTTAACAGCTAAAGCGTCAATTCCCTTACCATCATCTACTATTTCAACTACGATATGATTGCCTTCATTATAAGCTTTTAGCTGAATAATACCTTTTTCAGGTTTGCCAGCTGCTAATCTCTCTTTAGGACTTTCAACACCATGGTCACATGAATTTCTAATGATATGAACTAGCGGATCGCCAATCTCTTCTACGATTGATTTATCTAGCTCTGTCTCTTCACCGCTTATTTCTAGATCTATTTGTTTACCTAGTTCACGACTTAAATCACGCACCATTCTTGGGAATTTGTTAAATACTTTAGCAATTGGTAGCATTCTAGTCTTCATAACAGCTAACTGGATATCAGTTGTTACTAAACTTAATGCACTTACTACTTGATTTAACTCCTCAAGGAATTTCTCACCCTCATATCTCTCTTCTACATCATCATAAATTTTAAGAAGTCTATTTTTACCAAGAACTAGCTCACCGATTAAATTCATCAAGTTATCAAGTCGCTTCACCTCGACCCTAATAGTTTGTTCTACAGCTGAGGCGCTAGAATGAGCTGGTGCATTTGATTCTTTTGACTCTTTTTTAGGTGCTGGTTTAGTAGCTGGAGTTGGTTCTGGTGCTGGCGCTGGGGTTGATTCAGGAGTTTGCACTGCTGATTGTCCGCTATTTTGTTTTTGCTTATCACGTCTAGCTTGATCTTCAGCTTTACGAACTTTAAGCAATCTTTCGATCTCGGCTTCTACCTCAGCTTCGCTTAAACTATTTACATCCACCTCTGGCTCTTGATCCATTGCTGATTGTGGCTCTAAATGACTATCTTGCTTAGATTGCGCCTCTTCTTGCGGCTGTATAGATATATTATGATCAGCATTTGGATCTCTGCCTTCATTAATAGCAGTTAATCTATTGCAAATATCTGCTATACTCACTCCTGCATCTGTATCATTGCCACGCTCTCTAATGCTTCTTAAAAGTGCTTTCATCATATCAACTGATTCTAACACTACATCCATAATATCTGGAGTTATTTTTAACTCCCCGTGGCGAGCTTTATTTAACACATCTTCCATATGGTGAGTAAGCTTTGTTAAAACATCAAAATTTAAAAATGATGAGCTACCTTTGACTGTGTGAGCTACACGGAATATCCTATTTAATAATTCTAGATCCTCAGGATTAGCCTCTAACTCGACTAAATCATGGTCAATTTGCTCAATAAGCTCAAATGCCTCGACTAAAAAGTCTTCAAGTATTTCTTGCATATCATCCATAAATCACCTCTTAACTGATATATTTTTTGCGTGTTTCAATCACTCTTGAAACTGCTTTATAAAATTCTGTAGCATTAAATTTAGTTAAGAACACATCACCGCCTGCATCCTTGCCATGAAGCTCACTAAATTCATTACTTAGCGATGAATTAAAGATAATAGGAATATTTGAAAATCTTTTATCATCCCTTACATTTGCTGCAAAGTGAAAACCATCCATCTGTGGCATCTCAACATCGCTGATAATAACACGTAGATTTTGTTCTAAGTCGTTTTTATACATTGAGTAAAGATCTTCTAGTTTCTCAAGTCCTTCAACGCCATCTTTTGCCTCTACTACTCTTAAACCCATTTTTGTTAGTGCATCACTAACTAAACGTCTAGCTGTAAGGCTATCATCTAAAATTAGCGCTACACCACTAAATTTATGTATCTCATCTACCTCAACTTCCATTTTTGGCTGATATATTCCTAGTTCTTCAACAATACTTTCTAAATCCAAAATAAGTAAAACATCATCATTTTCAATTCTTGTTACGCCTGTGATTTTAGATCTGTCTAAAGTTCCAGTTCCAGCACTTCCAGCAAAATTTGCTGGTTCAATATCTTTCCAGTTTATACGTCTAATTCTTTTAGCCTCATGAACAATAAAGCCAATAAAAATATTGCTAAACTCAGCAATAATAACTCTAGGTTTTACAAAGGCCTCTTTAGGCTCTTCAATTTGCATCCATTTAGCAAGGCTAATAACTGGAATAACTACGCCACGAAGGTCAAAAATCCCCTCAATATAATCGGGCGTGCCTGGTAGTTCGGTGAGATTTGGCATTTTGATTATCTCTTTTACTTTAGCAACATTGACACCGTAAATACCCTCATATACAGTATCTTTGCCCTTTTTTAAGATGCGAAAATCAACAAGTTCCATCTCATTCGAACCCGTTTTTAAGATATTATCATCAAACATTTGGGCTCCTTATGGGTTGAAATTTAATTTCAGTATTATATTGTACAATAAAATAACTACGCTCAGACGCAAAACAAGGTAAATTTATATAATCTTTTCCATTTATTTTAAATTCGCACCCTTGATGATAGTGTCCTTCTATTACTATATCGCTTTTATAATTATCGATTTTTTTAGCTATGAGTTCTTTAAATTTTGGTATTTTATAAGATAATTCTTTATTTTCTTGACTTGATAAAATCTTTTTAGTAATTTTAAATTTAAATGCTCGATCAATAAAATTCATAATTTTTAAAAAGATAGAGTTACGAAGCATTTTAAGTGAGGTTTGGGTAAAAAATCCTAAATATATATCTCCATGCGCTATGGCAACCTTCTTATTATTTAGATTAAAAATTACTGGCTGAGATGAGAGCGGATATATATTAATTTGATTAAAAATAGAACTAAGATTAAAATCGTGATTACCTTCAAAATAGTAAATTTGAGTTTTTTGAGCTAGTAAATTTAGCTCATCAATCCACTCTTTATAAACCATTTGACTATAGTATGTACAGCTAAGATAATCAAACATATCCCCTACTAAAAATATTTGTGGTGGAATAGGTAAAACGCCACTATTAAAACCTTTAATAAGCCTTAATAACTCATGGCGTTTACAATTTTCATGTGCATCCGCTATAAAAATTGCCCCATTTAAAATCCTCATATAGAATTTCCAATAATTGGCAATGCTGTTGCTTCATCTATTCCCATAATTAAATTTGCATTTGCCATTGCTTGAGATGAGGCACCACGAAGTAGATTATCTATACTTGAGTTTATCCAAATTTTTCCATTATGATTCATAGCATAAATATCGCAAAAGTGCGTTCCTGCTACATCTTTTATGCTTACAGGCTCACGTCTAATTCTTATAAATTTTTCACTTTTATAAAAATCCTCAATCACACTCAATGGATCAATATCTTTAAATTCATCTTTTAAATATCCATAGCTACTAACTAGCATTCCTCTACTAAGCGGGATAAGGTGCGGAACAAACATTACATCGATCTTTTGGCTAAGGTTTAAATTTAAATGCTCGCTAATCTCATCGCTATGTCTATGAGTAAGTGGTGAATATGCATTCATATTCTCATTTACACTAATATAATGGCTACTAGGTTTTAAGCTTTTTCCAGCTCCGCTTAGCCCACTTTTTGCATCGATCATAACATCATTTTTAAGCATCTTAGCAAATGGTAAAAGGCCTAGCAAGCTACAAGTAGGATAACAACCTGGATTTGCAATTAAATTTGCATTTTTTATCTTATTACGATTAATTTCTACTAGTCCATAAACAGCATCTTCTAACCCTTTTGGATCAAGGTGTGGGCAGTAGTTTTTCTCATAATTTATCTGACTTACCCTATAATCAGCCGAGAGATCAACTATCTTTACCTTACTTCCTCTAAGCGCACTAGTAAGTTTCATCCCCTCAGTATGCGGCAAAGCTAAAAATACTAAATCACATCTAGATTTTATCTCATCAGCATTTGCTTTTTCAATTGGTATATCAATCACGCCTTTTAAACTACTAAAACTCTCAGATAAGATTCCATTACTACTAGCTCCAGCGTAGCAAAGTCTAAAGTGAGGATGAGCTACTATCATTTTAACTAATTCAAGACCCGTATAACCACTAATTCCAACTATTCCTACTCTTATCATTGCTGCGTCCTTAATAAATTATTCAAAAACTATATCTTGATACTTAACCTCTACAATCTCAATCTCAACTCTACCATTTGGCAAGGTCAAGATCACATCATCACCCTCTTTTTTGCCTATTAATTGTTTAGCAATTGGTGTTGAGATAGAGATCAATCCTCGCTCAAGATTACTCTCTGTAACTCCAACTATTGTATATGTAGTCTCTATCTCAGTATCTACATCCATTATTGTAACCGTAGAGCCAAATTTGACTTTATCGTGCTTATACTCGCTTGGGTCAATTACTTTAGCTCTACTTACAATATCACTTAGCTCAGCAATTCTATTTTCTATAAAAGCTTGCTTCTCTCTAGCAGCATGATATTCAGCATTTTCTTTTAAATCGCCATGGCTTCTTGCTATATCTATCTCTTGAACTATCGCTGGTCTTTGGACTGTTTTTAAATCTTTTAACTCAGCAGTAATTTTTTCATAACCATACATTGTCATTGGTTCTGTCATAACTTTATCCTTAATATATTTAAATTTAGGATTTTATCCTATTTTATCTTAAAATCATATCAGCAACACTCTTTGCGCTTCCGTGTTGTAGATACTCTCTTAGCTTCTTACATGATTTTAAAAATTTATTAGCATCATAGTTTTCATAGCATTTTAACAAATTTTGCACTGTAGCACTCTCTTGTATTAACTCCACATGAAGTGGCTCTTTGCCCATAAAATCAAATATTATATTTGCTAGTCCAGCGTATTTTAGCTTTACTAATCTTCTAGCTATAAAAATATCAATCGCTTTAGCTTTATAACAAAGCACAAACGGAGTGCCAATAAGTGCTGCTTCTAGCGTAGCTGTACCAGAACATATAAAAGCAAACTCACTAGCCATTAAAGCCTCTTTAGTATCATATATAATCTCAAATTCGCTTACATCACCATAATATTCATCTATATTTTTAGCTAAAAATGGCGGTACAACCAAAAGTTTTTTAGCCTCAATATTCTTAGCTACTTCTTTATATAAAGGCATGAGACGACTAATCTCGCTACGCCTTGAACCTGGCATAAAAGCTATAATTGAATTTTTTGTATGGGTGGTTTTTTGCACATTAATCTCATCTAAAAGCGGATGCCCTACATACTCGCTTTTATTATAAAACTTCTCATCAAATGGTAAAATAGACGCTAATCTATCACAATATTTCTCAACCGTTATTACTCGTCTTTTTTTCCATGCCCATACTTGTGGTAATATATAATAAACTATTTCACACTTTAATCCCGCTTCTTTAATGGCTTTAGCAAGTGGAATATTAAAAGCTGGGCTATCAATAAGCAAAACTCTATCACAATTACGAGCTAGCTCTACCATCTGCTTTAATGCTTTTTTAGCTTTAAAAATCAGTGGTAAAATTTCTACAAATCCCATAGCACTAAATTCCTTACTATCATATAGTGCATCTCCAAACCTCTTATCAAATATTCCACAAATTTGCGCCCCATTTAGATGAGATAATACCTCTTTAAGATGCAAATTTGCCGATGCTTCTAGTGATGAAACTAAAATTTTCATAATTTTCCTTTTAAATTTAGCCTAAATTATAGCCAACAATTTAAAAATTACAGGTAAAATTTAATCAAAAAAGGTAAAATATGAAAGAGATACTTATAACAAATGATGATGGATTTGAAGCTGCTGGATTGCTTGCTTTGCGTGATAAGCTACGCCAAATAGCTAATGTAACAGTCGTAGCCCCTAGCAGTGAAAAATCAGCTTGCGCTCACTCTATTACACTTACTCGCCCACTAAGATTTATACAACTTGATGATGGGTTTTTTAAGCTTGATGATGCCACCCCAAGTGATTGTATTTATCTAGCACTTGAGACGATGTTTAAACATAAAAAGCCAGATCTTATCATAAGCGGAATAAATCACGGAGCAAATGTCGGTGAAGATATTACATATTCAGGTACTTGTGGTGGAGCGATGGAGGGTACACTTCAAGGGGTCAATTCAATTGCCGTTTCTCAACTATACAATAATGATAGTTTAGATAAATTTGGATTTGATCTAGCGTGTGAAATTACCCTAGAGCTTGTACAAAATATCTTTGAAAATGGCTATCCTTTAAACAAAAGAGAGTTTTTAAATTTAAATATTCCAGCAGTTTCCAAAAATGAGTACAAAGGACTAAAGATAGTTCCAGCTGGCCAACAAAACTACAATACAAACGCTCAGATTCACCGCAATCCAAGAGGACTAGAATACTACTGGCTAGGTACACCTGGAATTCGCTATGCTGCAGATTTGGGCTATCCTTGCGATATCACAACCCTTAATCAAAACTATGCTAGCCTAACACCAATTAAGCTTGATATGACATCATATAAAAGCATTGAAATTTTACAAAACTGGACACAAAATGAACGATAGATTTACTAGAAGTCGCTGGATATTTGGCGATGGATTTACAAAACTTCAAAACGCCAAAGTACTAGTATGTGGATGTGGTGGTGTAGGTGGGGTTTGCATTGATGCTCTATATCGTAGCGGAGTAGTAAATATCACTGCAGTAGATTGCGATAAATTCGATATAACCAATCAAAATCGTCAAATAGGTAGCAACTATGTTGGCGAATATAAGACAGATGTATTTGCTAAATTATATCCTGGTATAAAGTGTATAAATTTAAAGCTTACTCCAGAAAATATTGATAGTTTAAATTTAGATGAGTTTGATTTAATTATAGATTGCATTGATGATATACCAGCAAAGATTGCTTTAATTACTAAGACATATAAAAAGCTTTTAAGTTCAATGGGGGGAGCTAAAAGATTAGATCCAACTGCTATAAAAGTAGATAGCATATGGAAAACATATAACGATCCATTTGCTAAAAAAATCAGATATGAGCTAAAAAAAGCTGGCTTTAAGGGCGATTTTAAGGTGGTATTTTCTAGCGAACTGCCAAACTGCACCAATCTAGGAAGTTTTATTGGAGTAACGGCAAGCTTTGGATTAAATTTAGCTGCGCTTGCAGTAAATAGGCTAATTAAATGATAAAAAGCTTTTGGCAAAATTACAAGCTAGTATCAAATCCAAGTATAACTCCACCTGATATGGTTAGTCGTGCTGGGAATTTAGCCGAGAATGATTTTTTTAATACCATTAGTCAAATTAAAGGGCTAAATATCTATAAAAATAAACGGGTAAAAGATAGCGAGGCTGGACTTCATGAAATAGATTTTATCATTATAGATGGATTTACAATCTATCTTATAGAGTTTAAGCATTGGGTTGGTAGTATAGAGATCAAAGGAGATGAATGGATACAAACAACCAAAAAGCGTACTATAGCTCATCAAGATCCGCTTGCTAAACTCATTAGGCATACTCAAATTTTCAAAGATTTTCTAACTAGTAAAGAGTTTGATCTAAACAATTATACTATTTTGAGTTTTGTAGTTTTTGATAAGACTAGAATTAGTATGTCAAAGCAAATTAGACAAAATAAACAGATAATAACTAAGCATAATTTTTTAAATACAATTCATAAAAATCATAGCAAAATACGTCCAAATAGCGATGAACAAAATAGATTAAAAGAGATTCTAAGCTCTATGACTGTATGGTCTAGACTACATCTATATGGCGGAGAAATATTAACTGGATCTATACGCTACTTCTTAATTGGTAGTAAAAAGAAAAAGCTACCAAAACATTTTAGAGTAAATTTAGATCTAAACTGGCAAAGAAATAGTACAATAAGCTTTATTAATGCACTATTTGGCAAACGAAAAAAACTTAAAATCAAATCTAAAATATACAAAATTCATCCAAACGACAGTGTAGGATTTATTCAAGCTGGTGGATATGGAATCAAACATATTAAATTTGGTTTAATAGAAAAAATAGTAAAAGATGATGAAATCATCTAATTTTTTTTATATTTGTTTTAGAGATTTTATATATTTTTGAGGCTTGTGCTGGGGTGAATTTTGTATCTATAATTATATCAGCATTAGCTACTGCAAATTCGATATCAAATGCCTTTTTATGAGGGTTTGCACTAGTAGAATATGCCCACCCTAACTTATCTAATAACTTAGTGTGTGGATGATCTTTTACCACTCTTATAGCTTGTGAGTTTGGGTAGATAAATGTTGTTTTTTTGGAACGGCGGATTAAATTTTTATATTTTTTAGGTATTCGTGAAAAGTTTTGCAAATTTCTAAATTTGCTAACACATATTAAGCACGGCTGATTTAATGGACGATTTTTAATAGCATTTAACTTTTTTAAATCTTGACTTAAAAATCCAACTGTTGTATCAGTTTGTGCTAGATAGATCATTTAAATATATCCTAAAGGTTGCCACGACTAAGCGTGGCAAATCTCTTTATCTATTTAAATACTCTTGCAGGCTCTTAACCTCTAAGGCTGCTTCATTTGAACTAATTGACTCAGCTGCTTTTAGGGCTGCATTCATATTTGTAAAGTATGGAATTTTAAATCTTAATACAGCTTGGCGAATCTTAACTGCATCACTTGTACTACTTTTAGAATCACTTGTATTTACCGCTAGTGCAATTTGTGAATTCTTTAGTTTATCTTCGATGTTTGGACGACCCTCGCTAATTTTATAAACCATCTCACATTTGACTCCAGCTTGAGCTAAAGTTTTATATGTACCGCCAGTTGCTACGATCTCAAAACCTAGATTTTCAAATTTTTTAGCCAATTCAATACCACGACCTTTATCAGCATCAGCTAGACTAATAAATACTGTTCCGCTACTTGGTAGGATATTTTTTGCTGCAATTTGCGATTTTACAAAGCTCTTTTCAAAGCTATCACTAATACCCATAACCTCACCAGTACTTTTCATCTCTGGCCCTAAGATTAGATCAGCTCCACTTAATTTATTAAATGGAAATACGCTCTCTTTAACGCATACTACGCCATTTAAACTAGGTTTATAAATTTCACCATCAAATTTAACTACTTTAAACTGATCATAAAACTCAAGTGCCTCTTTTAAATTACCTTGCCACATTACACGTGTTGCTACCTTGGCCATTGGTAAGCCTGTAGCTTTACTAACAAATGGCACTGTACGGCTAGCTCTTGGATTGACCTCAATAATATATAACTTATCATTATATACTGCAAATTGAATATTCATAAGTCCAACTACGCCTAATTTTAATGCAATATCTTTTGTACAGCTCTCTACTTGAGCAATAATCTCTTTAGAAAGGTTGCGAGGAGGAAGAATACTAGCACTATCGCCACTATGAATTCCAGCTTCTTCTATATGCTCCATAATCGCACCAATATACACATCCTTGCCATCGCTAATAGCATCTACATCAAGCTCAGTTGCATCTTGCAAAAACTTATCAAGTAAAACTGGAGAGTTATTACTAACCCTAACTGCTTCGCTCATATACTCTTTAAGCTCAAGTTCGCTATGAACTCTTCTCATTGCTCTACCGCCTAATACATAACTAGGACGAACTAAAACCGGATAGCCGATTTTATTTGCTTTTTCTAATGCTTCAGACTCGCTAATAGCAGTATCATTATCAGGTTGAGCTACATTAACTGAGCGGATAAACTCACTAAATTTCTTTCTATCTTCAGCAACATCAATCACTCTAGCTGTAGTTCCAATTATCTTCGCACCAATCATTGATAGACGTTTAGAAAATTTAAGCGGTGTCTGTCCGCCAAAATGAACAATAACACCATCTGGATTTTCACGCTCAATTACTGCTCTTAAATGTTCAAAATCAATTGGTTCAAAATATAAAATATCACTAGTATCATAGTCAGTTGATACAGTTTCGGGATTACAATTATACATAATAGTTGTAACACCTAAATCTTTTAAAGCATAACTAGCATGCACGCAACAATAATCAAACTCAATACCTTGACCTATACGGTTAGGACCACCACCAATAATTAAAACCTTTTTATTACTATTATTTGTAGGTAAATTTGGTAAATTTGGCGTAATATTTGTGCTACTATATAGATATGGAGTTAGTGCTGGAAACTCACCACCGCAAGTATCAACTTCGCTATACTCTAAGCCGATTTGGTGACGCATTCTAGCATAATATATATCATTTTGACTTAGTTCTAGATTGTCTTTAGCGTTAATTAAATGCGCTATCATCTTATCACTAAAGCCCCAAGTTTTAGCTTTTCTTAGCAACTCTTTATCATTTAAAATATCCATATCAATACGGTCTTCAAATTCAATTATCTCATAAATTTGAGTTAAGAACCATCTATCGATCTTAGTTAATTCATATACATCTTCTACGCTTTTACCATTTCTAAAAGCTTGAGCAATATACAAGATTCTATTTTCATGACCATTTCTTAATCCAAAAACTAAATCCTCATCGCTTAAATTTAGATGATTAAATCCACTATAATCTTTTTCTAAACTACAAAGAGCTTTTTGAACACTCTCTTTAAAGCTTCTACCAATTGCCATTACTTCACCAACACTCTTCATCGCAGTGCCTAGATATGGATTAGAACCTGGGAATTTCTCAAAAGTAAATCTAGGAATTTTAGTTACTATATAATCAATCACTGGCTCAAAGCTTGCTGGGGTTCCTGTAATGTCATTTTTAATCTCATCAAGAGTAAAGCCAACAGCTAGCATAGTTGCTACCTTGGCAATTGGGTAGCCTGTAGCCTTACTTGCTAAAGCCGAGCTTCTACTTACACGTGGGTTCATCTCAATTACTGTCATTCGACCATTCTTTGGATTTACAGCAAATTGAACATTACTACCACCAGTATCAACACCGATCTCACGTAGGATTTTAAAACTAGCATCACGCATATACTGATACTCTTTATCAGTTAGCGTAAGAGCTGGAGCTACCGTTATAGAATCACCCGTATGTACGCCCATTGGGTCAAAATTTTCAATCGAGCATACAATAATACAGTTATCAGCTCTATCTCTGATAACCTCCATCTCATACTCTTTCCATCCTAGCAAACTCTCTTCTATTAAAATTTCGTTAATCGGACTAGCCTCAATTCCACTCTCGGCAATATCTCTAAATTCATCAAGGTTATATGCCACACCGCTACCAGCGCCGCCAAGAGTATAGCTCGCTCTAATAATAAGCGGAAATCCAATTTCATTAGCAGCTTTTAGAGCCTCCTCCATATTGTATGCATACATAGATTTTGGTAGATCCATACCGATTTTAATCATAGCCTCTTTAAATGCCACTCTATCTTCACCTTTTTTGATAGCTTCTGGATTGGCACCTAGAAATTTAACATTTCCAAGCATATTGTTTTCATAAAGCTCCATAGCTACATTTAAAGCAACCTGACCGCCCATTGTAGGCAAGAGTGCATCTACATTCTCTTTTTTAATAATTCTACTAATGCTCTCTTTGGTGATAGGCTCGATATATGTCGCATCGGCAAAATCTGGGTCTGTCATAATTGTGGCTGGATTTGAGTTAATTAGTACTACTCTATAGCCTAACTCTTTTAAAGTCTTAGCAGCTTGAGTCCCACTGTAGTCAAATTCGCAAGCCTGGCCGATGATAATAGGGCCACTACCTATTAACAAAATCGTCTTGATATCGTCTCTTTTTGGCATAGTTCTACCTCTTTTCATTTATATGCATTTTTGGGTTATCAATTTATTTTGATTTCAAATAAAAACTAAGCGTAATTATATTTAATTGTAGATAAAAATCAGCATAAAAAGGAGGAAAATTTACTGTTAAATTTAGCAATTTATATTAAATTTAATCAAAATAGTAAAGCTATTGATTTGTTACAACATAAAGATAGCTTGGGACTTGAATTTTCAAATCAGTTTCTACAATTGCGCTTTTATATAGTTCTTCTTCATAGACTTTGGTAATTTTACCTACTGGAACACCGCTAAAAAATATCCCATCAAGCCCACTAGTATAAACCTCATCGCCGACTTTTGGGCTTAGCCATTGAGCAATAAATTTAACTACAATATTCTTGCCATTTCCTGTAGCAATTCCTGCTATGCGCTGCTCTCCTATACTAACTGAAAATGTCGATTTTGGATCTGTTTGTAATAGAGCAAGCGGACTGCCATCTTTATTTATCACGATTCCAGCGGTTTTACCCTGTGAGATTAAGCCATAGATTTTATTTTCATCAAATTCATCAAAATCAATCCAAACCTTATCATGATCGCCAATATTCATATATGATAATGCACGAACCAACTGGATATTTGGTGCAAATTTAGTAGAGTTTTGCTCATTTAATAAAGCATCAAGCTTATAAGCAAAAGCTGAAAGTAGCGTAACAGAGCGCTCTAATTCAATATTTTGTTCTCTAAGCGCTCTTATCTCGCTGGTTTGATTAAAATGTTCATTGATAGTATCTATGATAAAATCCCTGCTATCTTGGTATAAAGATAGTGTAAGCTTAACCCCACTCATCACTACACTTCTAGCATAATCACTTAAGTAAAAAGATATAAAACCTAAGCAGATAACTATCAATAAGAATTTAAGTTTATTCATTGATTAATTGGTGTAAAAGCCCTATCTCTTCTAAAGCCTTACCGGTACCTCTAGCCACTGCAAGAAGCGGTTCATCAGCTACATATACAGGCAACTTAACAATATCAGATAGATACTTATCTAGCCCCCTAATAAGCGCTCCACCACCGGTTAACACGACACCACGCTCAACTATATCACCAGCTAAATCAGGCGGCATATTTTCTAAAACTGTTTTTAACGCATCAGCAATCTCTTTTAAAGACTCTCTCATTGCCTCTCTAATATCTTCACTAGTGATTTCAATACGGCTCAATAAGCCACTTACTTGATCTCGTCCTTTTATAACCATAGATAGCTCTTTAGGCAACTGGATCGCTGAGCCGATTTTGATTTTTATCTCTTCACCATTTCTCTCACCAATTAATAGATTAAATTTCTCTTTTACATAGTTTACAATGCTTGCATCAAGCTTATCTCCTGCAGTCCTAATGCTTTTAGAAATTACCAAACCTCCCAAAGATACCACGCCAATCTCAGTTGTACCACCTCCGATATCAACTACTAAACTGCCTTGCGGTTCACGAACCGGCAAATTTGCTCCAATTGCTGCAGCCATAGGTTCTTCAATTAAAAAAACCTCTCTCGCTCCAGCTGATAACGCACTTTCTCTTACAGCTTTTCTCTCTACTTGAGTTAATCCATATGGTACAGAGATAATAATTCTAGGGCGTAAAAATGTCTTTCTTCTATGAGTCTTTTCGATAAAATATCTAATCATTTTCTCAGTCATATCAAAATCAGCTATAACTCCATCTCTCATCGGTCTAATAGCTTCTATATCACCTGGAGTCTTACCTACCATCTCCTTAGCATCCTGTCCAACTGCTAGTATCTTTTGCTTACCATACTTCTCTCTTTGAACTGCTACGACGCTTGGTTCGTTAATTACAATACCTTTATCTTTTATTAAAACCAATGTATTTGCCGTGCCTAAATCAATACCCATATCACTTGAAAAAAGTCCTACTAGTTGGTCTAAAATCATATATCCCCTTTTATTTTACTTTCATTAATAACGGCTTTGCTTCGCCATCAATTACACTTTTTGATATTATTACATCATAGCCATTTAGTTCTGGAAGGTCATACATAATATCTATCATAACATCTTCCATTATGCTTCTTAGGCCTCTTGCTCCGGTTTTGCGTTTGATAGCTTGATTTGCTACCTCTTTAATCGCCTCATCTTCAAATTTAAGCCTAGCCCCATCAATAGCAAAAAGCTTTTCATACTGCCTTAAAAGTGCATTTTTTGGCTGAGTTAATATTCTTATCATATCCTCAGTCGTAATTTCATTTAAAGTAGTAATAGCATGCAATCTACCAATAAGCTCAGGAATAAGTCCAAAATGTACTAAATCATCAGGCTCTACAAGACTAAGCAAATTTGTCTTCTCGCTTTTGCCTCGTTTTTCTTGGCCAAAACCTAAAACATTCTTACCCAATCTTCGCTCGATTATATCTTTTAGCCCATCAAATGCACCACCGCACACAAATAAAATATTTGTAGTATCTATTTGAATAAATTCTTGATTTGGATGTTTTCTGCCACCTTTTGGCGGAATATTTACTACACTACCTTCGATAATTTTTAACAAGGCTTGTTGAACACCCTCGCCGCTTACATCACGGGTAATTGAACGATTCTCACCCATTCTAGCAATCTTATCAATCTCATCTACAAAAACAATCCCTTGTTGCGCTCTAGCTACATCTCCACCAGCTGCATTTAAAAGCTTAGTTAAGATATTTTCTACATCTTCGCCTACATATCCAGCCTCGGTTAAACTTGTAGCATCGCAAATAGCAATTGGTACATCTAAAAATCTAGCCAAAGTCTGCGCCATCAAGGTCTTACCACTTCCAGTTGGGCCAATTAGTAAAATATTTGATTTTGAAATTTCGGTATCATCTTCGATACTATGCTGCTTAAATATTCTTTTATAATGATTATAAACTCCTACGCTAAAGACTTTTTTGGCTCTTTCTTGACCAATTACATAATCATCTAAAACTCCCTTTAAGATCTTTGGCGTAATATCTTTATAATCCATTGCCGGTTGGCTATTTAATCCTATTTCATCACCATGAACTGCATTATATGCTGCATCTACGCAAAATTCGCATATAAATGAGCTATCACTCTCATTAGCTAAAAGTTTTCTATCATTTGCTTCGCTCTCACCGCAAAAACTACACTTTCTAGCCATTAATCTCTCCCTTTATCAAGCGGTATTCCTCGTTTTGTATTTATGATAAATTCACACATTTTTTTAGCTTCTATGGTAGGGTTTTGTTCTAAAAGTTCCAAGGCTCTATCTTTTAATCCTCCACCACTTCTAAATAGAAATTTATAAGCCTTATTAATATCCTCAACCGTATCTTTATCAAATCTTCTACGAATTCCGACTAAATTTAAACTTCTAATATAGGCCCTATTGCCCTCAGCTAAGCAAAATGGTACAACATCTTGACTAAGTGCTGAAGCGCCAGCTATCATACAACTCTCACCAATATGAACAAACTGATGAACTGGGGTAAGCCCACCAATTACAGCATAATCATCAACTATAACATGCCCAGCAAGAGTTACACCATTAGCCAAAATAATCCCATCACCAAGACGACAATCATGAGCTATGTGTGTATAAGCCATTATAAAATTATCATTGCCGATTATGGTATATCCATCACCTTTTTTGGTGCCTGAATTTATTGTAGCAAACTCCCTAATTGTAGCATTAGTACCAATTCTAACCCCACCTGTATCTTCTAAAGAGTGGCTAATATCTTGAGGTATATCACCTACTATAGCATAACTATAAATTTTACTACCACTACCAATATGGGTATCACCAATGATTCTAGCACCTTGTTTAATAGTTACATTATCACCTAAAATTGCTTTTGAACTAACAAAAGCATATGGTTCAATCACGCACCCATCGCCTAAAATTGCACCATCTTCAACTACTGCTGTACTATGAATTTGCATATTTTCTACTTATTACTTATCTACGATCATTGCCTTTAGCTCAGCTTCAGCCACTAGTTTATCATCTACATAAGCCTTACCAGCTAAAACCCAAATATTTCCCTTATGTTTTAAGACCTCTAAACGGTACTCTAGTTTATCGCCTGGGCGAACCGGGGATCTAAATTTTGCCCCATCGATACTCATAAAATAAACTACCTTATCTTCTGCATTAGCTTGTTCAGCCTCACCCATGCTTTTAAAGGCCAAAATACCGCCAGCTTGCGCCATTCCTTCGATTATCATAACGCCTGGATATATAGGATGACCTGGAAAGTGACCTTGGAAAACTTGCTCGGCA
Organism: Campylobacter sp.; assembly: GCF_017646085.1. Lineage (GTDB taxonomy): Bacteria > Campylobacterota > Campylobacteria > Campylobacterales > Campylobacteraceae > Campylobacter. The sequence continues at coordinate 43,444 of NZ_JAGCNF010000074.1, forward strand.
ATTGTTATATTTTTATAACCTTTAATAAATTTGCTAGGTTCTAGCTCAGACACTCTATCAATAAGCAAAAATGGATATCTGTGTGGTAATATTTTTTGGATTTCAACTACATCTATCATAAAATACCTCGGAATAAAAAGTGCTAGATTGTATCTAAATTTAGCAAAATATTAGTTGAATTTTATTAATAATATTAAAAATTTTCGCTAAATTCAGATATATTTTTTTAAATTTTTACTGCCAACTCTATGCTAGAGTGGTAAATTTGGCTATTTGCTTCAATTATATATCTACCAGTTTTTATCTCATCTAGCACAATGATTGGACTAAGATTAAAATCTAAACCTGTTAGCATTTTACGCAATTTTAACTCTTTTTTTATCTTTGGGGGATTAATTAATAATTCCATTATATTTTTATATTTAAAACCGCCAATAGAGTTAAACTTAGCTAAGCTTATTAGTTTAATATCATCTTTATTTACATTAACTTGCTCGCTTAAAACCTCAATGTTAAACTTAGAACTCTTAAGCTTAAAATGTGAGTAAAAGATAAAATAACTAGGTACAACATTAGTATCGACTTTTACCCTTCCAAAATGTAATCTATAATTTAGAATCTTTTGTCTAATTAGATCAAATTCTACCCTTTTTTGTTCTAGTTTTCTTACTTTTTTATATAATTTTAAACGATAACTGATAGAACCTGGTTGGATTTGAGCGCCAAGTGGTTCGCAAAGCTCGTCTATCACCTCTTCATTTTGACGTTGTTTAATTAATCCATATATACAACCGCAGTAGTTTTGATGATAAAGCTTATCTTTTTTAGCTAGTTCAAACTGTCTTTGAGTACCACCATTTTTTCTTAAATCTACAGCAATAGCCTCTAGATTAGTCCCTTTTATAGCATTATTGAGCGCATTTTCTAACTGTGTAAAATCCTTTTTAGGACTCATCAACAATGTTGTAGTAATCTTTTTACATCCTAATTCCATAGCAGCTTTTGCGCTATTTCCTACACGAAATTCAAAGCAATATTCACAACGTTTACCTTTTTCTGGCTCATTTTCTAAACCCTTAGTGCCTCTTAGCCACTCTTCATACTCATACTCGCCGCAAATAACCTTTATATCAAGCTGTTTACAACTACGCTTGACATCTTTAAATCTTAGCAAAAACTCGCTATATGGATGAATATTTGGATCATAAAAGTAGCCAATAATTCGCTCATTAGGGTATAATTTCTTCAACTCAGCGATAAAATAGTGACTATCGACGCTGCAACATATATGAACTAACAAATTAACTACTTTACTAAATCGGCTAAAACTTTGGCAGCGTGACCGGCAGCTTTTACACTTTTATAGACTTTTGCGATCTTACCTTCTTTATCTATAACAAATGTCGTTCTTACAATCCCTAGATACTCTTTGCCATAATTTTTACGAACCTGCCACACGCCATACGCTTTTGCTACATCTTTATTAATATCACTCAATAAAATATGCTTTAAATTTTGCTTAATAATAAATCCACTATGGCTCTTAACGCTATCTGGGCTAACTCCTACAATCACAGTATCATTGGCTATAAATTCATCATAATTTGCACTAAATTCACACGCCTCAGTTGTGCATCCTGGCGTATTATCCTTAGGATAAAAGTATAATACTACATTTTTACCTCTAAAATCTCTTAAACTAATACTTACTCCATCGCTATTTTCTAGACTAAATTCTGGAGCTATGTCGCCAGCTGCTAAAATTACTTTACGATCAATATCTTCTTGATTAAATACTGTAGCTTCTTTTATTTTTTCAGCCATTATTTACCCTCTTTCATAGCTTGAACAGATTTACCGCCAAAATATGTTGCATCACTTCTAATTTCATCAAAATTTATAACAACTCTTTGAGGATTTTTGCCTAAATCATTTACCATTATATCAGTGATTTTGGTTGCGATTTCATCTAGTTTTTGACGACTTGGCATTGGGTCTGCAAGCTTAATATTTATAATTGGCATATTTTTCCTTTAGATTTGATTTTAAAAATTTAATTTAGAAAATTATATCTAATATTAAAAAACAAAAGATAAAGATAAATTTGGATAATTACCACATATTAATGTTTTTATAATTATTAATAAACATTTTAATATCTAGCGTAAAAAAGATACTTGTGTCTTGTAAATTCTATTTAATATGCTTTTATTTTAATATTTTAGCAATCCTAAATAAAATTCAGCGATATAAATAGTATAAAAGAATAATACTTAAACCCGCTTACAATCACAACTCCATTTTGTACAAATTTAAAAACGATATATAAAAACGTCCATCATCCTAACATCTTTAACTCTAATAAAAA
>NZ_JAGCNF010000075.1 GCF_017646085.1 Campylobacter sp.
TAAATATGGCCAAATTCCGATGATGCTAGCTGGCGGAGCTGAGGAGTTATGTCCTAGCGAATGCTATGTATTTAATTCTTTATATGCTACAAGCCAAAAAAACTCTACGCCAAATTTAACCCCAAGCCCATTTGATGCTAATCGTGATGGATTAGTTATTGGTGAAGGTGCGTGTATGCTTGTGTTAGAATCTGAGGAGAGTATGCTATCAAGAGGCGCAACACCAATTGCTGAGATTGTAGGATTTGGCTCTACTTGCGATGGCGTACATATTACCAAGCCAGAGGCCAAAACTATGCAAAGCGCTATGGAGTTAGCCTTAAAAGATGCTCAAATTTTACCTAGCGATATTGGCTACTTAAGTGCTCACGCCACGGCAACTAAATGGGGCGATATAGTAGAATCTCACGCTACACATAAGGTCTTTGGCGAACAAATTGCAATCAGCTCACTAAAAAGCTACATCGGTCACACACTTGGAGCGTGTGGGGCTATAGAGAGTATAGCTAGTATTGAGATGATGAATGAAGGCCTCTTTGCCCCTACAATAAATTTACAAGATATTGATAAAGAGTGCGCCAAGCTTGATTATTTACAAGATTTTAGAGAGATTAAGACTAATTATGTGATGAATAATAACTTTGCCTTTGGCGGAGTAAATACATCATTGATCTTTAAAAAAGTTTAAAATATAGCTATAAATATAAGTAAAAAATTAGGTAAATTTAGCTAAAATTGGAACCTTTTTAATTTATTTCAAGGGGTTATTTATGAAAAAAATATTAGTTTCTATTAGTTGCATTAGTGCTCTTAGTCTAAGTGCAGTTGCTGCAGATGATATCATATATCTACCAATTAAGCCTGCTATTGAAGAGGCGATAAAACAAGGCTATATCGATAATAGTGTTAAGTTTAAATTTGGTAGCCAAAGCGGTGCAAAAGATCAAATTTTTATGAAACAACTAACTACAAATAAAAAAGCAAATAAAGTGGGCAAATCTGCTGAAGAGTCTTGCACTAGAGCATTTCACTCAGCACTTATTCAGTTTTTTCAACGTGCTAAGCAAGAAGGCGGTACAAAGGTTGTAAATCTTACTGGATGGTTTAAAAAAATACCATACGATTCAAAAGATAAATTTCAATGCGGTGTTGGAACTTTAATGAGTGGTGTAACTTTAAAAGGAGATATTGCTAAATAATGCAGATTGGAATTTTAAAAGCAGATGCTATCATATCTTCAAATTTTATTCTACCTGATGAATTTGAGAGCTTAAATATATACAAAAAAGATTTTAACCTTCAATTCTCAGCCTTAGAACAAAGAAGAATGGGTATCGCTTTAAAATCCGCATTAAGCATAGTAAATTCATTTAACCTAAGCCCAAATGAGCTAAAGAGTACTCCTATAATTTTTAGCTCATTTAGTGGCGAGATCAAACAATGCGTTACTCTTTTAAATAATCTAAAAGATGACTTTGTCTCCCCTACTGCATTTTCACTATCAGTATTAAATGCAACTCCAGCCCAGATGGCAATTCTTTATCAAAATCAAAATGAAATCTCAAGTATAAGTGCTAAAAATAGTCTAGAATACGGTATTATTGATGCTTTTACAAAGCCTAATCAAAAGGTAATTTTGATTAATTACGAAGAGTTTTCTAGTGATTTAGTTGATTTTTCATATTATACCTTAGGCTTGCTTTTAGATAAAAGTGCTGGACGAATTTGTTCACTTGAGTTTAGTCAAAATCAACCAAAAGATTATCAAATTTACACAAGCGCATTTAGCCTATTAAAAGCGCTAAATAATAATTTATGCTCTAATTGGAATATAGATTCTACTCTTAGATGGAACTGGGCTTTAAATGATAGTAATTAGAATTTTACTTGTTGGATTTTTATTTTCTTGGTTTGGCTTTATCTGCTTAGTTGGGAATATTCTTTTTTTACCATTGATTGCCATTAGGCTAAATAAATTTAAATTCTTTGAAAATATTGCTAGAGATTTAGTCTATTTAGCATGGAAATTTTTTATATTTTGTACAAAAGTTTTAGGCTATTTAGATTATGAATTTAAAGATTTTAGTCGCCTTGGAAAACCTAGCCAAATAATTATAGCCAACCATCCATCTCTTTTAGATGTTGTCTTTATCCTCTCAAAAGTGCGTCGTATAAACTGCGTAGTAAAAAGCGACCTAGCTAAAAATATATTTCTAAGCCCTGCTATTAAAGCTGCTAACTATATCGTAAATAGCGAAGATGAAGAGCTTTTAAACAAAAGCTTAAGCGTACTAAAATCAGGCGATAGCTTGCTGATATTTCCTGAAGGTACACGCACAAAAGATAGTATAAGTTTTCATAAAGCACCATTTTATATGGCAATTCATGGAGCCAAAATACTCACACCAATATTTATTGATATGAATCCACGTTCACTCCAAAAAGGAGTTAAATGGTATAAAACGCCAAAAAGTAAGATAAAATATAAAATCAAAATATCAGATGATTTGATACTTGATAGATTCTTAATCGATAAGCCAAATACAATTCGTGTCAAAACACTACATAAGCAAATGAATGAAATTTATCAAAAGGAGATTAAATGTTAGTTGATGAAATCAAACAATTAATTATAACATCGCTAAATTTGCCAGATTTAAAACTTAGTGATATAGATGAAAATGCGCCACTTTTTAATGATGGCTTGGGTCTTGATAGCGTCGATGCTTTAGAACTTAGCTTAGCTATTAAAAAACAATACAATATAGAACTAAACGCTAAGACAATGGATTTAAAATCTATATTTTATAGCGTAAAAAGCTTAAGTGAATTTATTGCACAACAAAAGGAAAACCAATGAATAAAATGAGCAAAGAAGAGATATTTGATATGCTTAGTAATGCTTTAGTTGAATTATTTGAAATTCCTAAAGAAAAAATCAAACTTGAAGCAAAACTATATGAAGATCTAGAGATTGATAGCATTGATGCGATTGATATGATTGATCATATCAAGAAAAAAACAGGCTATAGAATGGAGGCTGCGGCCTTTAAAGAGGTTCGCACTTTAGGAGATATTGTAAATGTTGTCTTTGAGAAATTATCCCAAATTTCTTAAACTATTTAATATTATCTTAATTGGCATTGGGATTTGCTATCCCTTTGCACTCTATTTTTTTCCAGAAAATGAGATATTATTTGCCTCTATGGCTCTTGTTTGTTTATTGCGAATGTTAAGCGTACAAGAGAGTTATCAACGGGCTATTTGGGCAGTATTAAGTGCTATATTTTTGATATATTTTTTTGCAAATATACAAGAACTTGCATATTTATATCCAATCTTTATAAATGCTTTACTTGGTACTATTTTTGCCATATCCTTAAAAGATGAGGCACTAATTACTAAAATAGCCAAAAAGCAAGCCAGTCTAAAAGGTAAAATATTAGACCAAAAAGCTATTAGCTATACTAGAAATTTAACCAAAATTTGGATTATATTTTTTATTTTAAACGCATTTATATCATTTATTTTGATATTTTTAGATGATAAAATATATTGGACTTTATATTGTGGTGTAGTTAGTTATATTTTAATTGGAATATTATTTGGTGCTGAGATTTTGTATAGAAATTTTATTTTACAGGTAGAGTAATGAGAGAGATTTTTAACCCAAATTCAACTTTTATATCTCAAAATAAGATAAAAAGCTTTGATGAATTTTTAGAAGATGTATCTAAATTTGCAACATATAATAAATTTGATGAAATTGATATATTTACATATGATGGATATCTATTTTTAGTAGCATTTTTTGGCTCTATTTTATCTGGTAGCAAGCCATATATTTTGCCATATTATCATTCTAATAATTCTAGACCATTTATTGATGATGAGGCAGTTAGTGATATTTTAACTAAAAACATCGAGTCAAAAAGTTCTAAAATCAAACTAAATTTAAATTCAACCTTCTATATTCAAACCTCAGGTAGTAGCGGAGAGCGTAAAAATATAGAAAAATCAATTGATCAAATGGTCAAAGAGGGTGAGTTTTTACGCTCATTTTTTAATATCAGCAATACTCATACATTTCTCTCAAGCGTATCTCATCAACATCTTTTTGGCCTTACTTTTAAGGTTTTTACAGCCTTAATTAGCGGAAGCAAGGTATATACGCAAAATTTAACCTATCCAGAGATTTTAGCTCAAAATATTGACCTTTGTAGTGCCAATGATGAATTGATTTTAATTAGTTCTCCAGTGCTTTTAGAATCGTTATCTAAGCAAAAAAATATGAGCCAATTTAATAAAATCAAAATGATGTTTACAGCTGGGTCAAAACTCAATCTAGATATATTAAAAAGCCTACTCAGCGCTGTGGAAAATGCCAACATTGCTTCTGACAATGTGTATGTGGCTATTATTCCTGCCAATGGTGATAATGGTCTGGATCCTGTTTCGGGTACTTATACCGAGAACA
>NZ_JAGCNF010000012.1 GCF_017646085.1 Campylobacter sp.
CAAATTTGCTCTAGCTTATTAAAAAAATCCCCCATAGGACCTTGCAAAAGAAGAATATTTTTACCACTAATATTACTGATTCTATCTTCTAATCTCATCTTTTTACCACAAATTTACGCAATATTTTTTGTCCAATCCTAACAGAACTTGAGTAAATTTTATATTTAATTTTCATCAATATATTGCTTTTTAACTCTTTTATTTGTTCTTGAAGCGCCACTATTAAATCACACGATTCACATGCCTCTAAATTTAGTGGATGAATATATCTAGGATAGAGCAGATATGCCCCAGCTATTAACTCATCACTACTTAAACTTCTATACCTGCGTGGCTGTGGTTTTTTATCATCGCTTAGTCCCCAGCCAGCCCAAAATGGCCGACCATAGCAGACCACCCTCTTCTTACGTAAAATCGCCTCTAATCCACTAGTCGATGTCATTGTATGAATTTCATCAGCAATGTCTAAAAGTGTAGGCATACTCACACCCTCAAGCACTTCATCACAATATTTTAGAGCCTCTGTAGTCTCTACCGCACCAACCCTATTTCCACTTACGACATCTGGGTGAGGCTTATAAATTATATGAGCATGGGGTGAGTTTTGCCTAGCAAGGCGTAAAAGCTCGATATTTTTCATGCCATCAGCACCAATTCTTACGCTTGCATCATCTTCAACCTGACCGATAACTAAAGCAATCTTACTATTTTTATGTGTTATTATAGCATCTTTATCATCATTATATTTTGAAATTTTACTATTTATTAAAATCTCTCTAAGCTTCTTAGCGCTCTTTATCTCATAAGGGCTAAATTTATGATAGTTTAGAATATTTTCTAGTCTGCTTGGCATAGTAGTATCAAAGTATATCCCAACATCATCAAATACTAATGAATACGGCCTAGTAAGGTCACTACCAAGGCCAACTGAACGTATAAATCCATCTTCAACTCTAATAATTTGCACTCCATTTTCATCGCACCATTTTTGTACCTGTGGATACTCTTTTTTTCCCCAAATATAGACTGCAGAGTCTTTATTTAAGCCCAAATTTAGCGCTTGCTGTAATGGATTTTTGCTAAAAGTACTGATAAAATTTAGATTTTTACCCAAAAATGGCAACATAAATTTGCGCTTCCAAATCGAAAATCCAAATAAAAACTTTGCCTTTTTACACTCATTTAGTTTAATGTTTTTTAGAGTATTTATCTGCGGAAGTACTCTTTTTAGAGTAGTTGGCGCACCGTTATATGGATCAATATATTTAGCATATAATAAATATGCCCCAGCAAATAACTGCTCAAGGCTTAGTTTTTTATTACGTCTTGATGGAATTTGCGCCCTATCATCGCTTAATCCCCAACCAGCATAAAATGGCACACCAAAACATACACACTCACACCCGCACATTAGCGCCTCAAAGCCCATTGCAGAGGTTTTAGTATAAACTTTTGTAATATGCTTTAGTAGCGAAATTGGATTTATATTTTCACTAATTATTTTAATTTGTGAAGGCAAATTTGCAATATCAATATCAGATTTCTTCTTGCCACTTAGCACATCTGGATGAATTTTTAGCAAGATATTTGAATTTGGATTTTCATTTATTGCTGCATTTATCATATCAAGAGTGCTAAATTGATTAGCTAGGCCGTACTCTAGCGATGCATCGCCATGAGTTTGGGCGATTATTAAAATATTTGAGCGGTTTTGGAGTTCATATTTTTCAACTTGAGCAGTAGTGATATCTGGGGCGTTATTATATTTGCATATATGATTAGAAATGATAAAATCTATACACCATCTAGCTTCACAAAGGAGTTTGGTATCAAATTCATTTGTAGCAAGTATATGCTCAAGTTGGCTTGGCTGCGTAGCATCGTAATATATTCCGGTATCATCTTCAACTACACTAAGAAGCCTAGCACCTTCAACTCCCAATCCGACTGAACGAATAAATCCATCTTCTAAGAGTTTAAATTTGCCTTTAAATTTGCTAGCTAATTCTACGGCTTGTTGTCCTGATGGTTTGCGCCCCCAACCATAAAATATGGCATTTGTACTAGGTAAAGTAAATTTAAAAAATCTCTTAATCTTGTAAAATTTTTTAGTATTTTCTATTAATTTTCCAGAGCTACTATAACCATCAAACTCCATATATAACCTACATTTTATAAAATTTAATGAATTATATCCAATAAATAATAAAAATATCTATAAATATTAATGAATCAGTTTTGGGGCATTTACGCCCCATATAATCTACACTCAAGTAAAATACTTTACTACTCCACCGGCAACAGCACCATTGCAGCTCTAAGCTCTGGCGTTATAGCCCATAATCTTTTTATATCAGCTATAAATGTCTCATCTAATGTACATCTATTTATACC
>NZ_JAGCNF010000076.1 GCF_017646085.1 Campylobacter sp.
AGTCGATTACTATAGTAACTGATGATTGCGATCTGTATCTAAATCTTATTTATAAAATTCGCCAAAGCTTTGCTAATGTGATAGGCTCACGGGATAGAATTATAATATTTTATAGCGAAAATGAGCTCATCCAACGCAAATATCTACTAAAATTTATAGCAAATCTGTATAAAAAAACTGTCGGTAGTGGAGTGGAGTTTTGGCTAACTCATCACAAAAATATCAAGCTAGTCTATAAAAATCCGACCTCGCTTCAGGTATTAATAGATATAGATATCAGATTTGAAGAGTCAAAAGTGCTATTTGATTTAAAAAATAGCGAGGAGTTATTTGCTAAATACCTAATGCGTGGTTTTAATGATGTAAATTGCGAATATTACCCACGACAAAATTGGCTACTTTTTACTCCGCAAAGTCTAAGAGATATAGAGAGTCTTTCAAATATTATAAATAGCCGCCAACATCTTAAATATGTAGTAAATTTCAACTACAATAAGGAGGAATTTGAGCGATTTAAACGCCGTTTTAATGTGCTAAATTCTAAAGAGTATAAACGAAGATTTAGTATGCTAGCTAGTCTTTTAGAAGAGCATTTTCATACGCTTGGGTGTGAAGTTGGTGATGATTATGAGACGGTTCGAGCAAGTTATTTAAATTTAACTAAAGTCTATCATCCAGATCGTCACGCTACTAAATCAGATAAAATTCAAAAAGACTATACAGATAAATTTCAAAAAATTGGTCTAGCGTATGAAGCGCTAAAGCCATATTTTAAAGAACAAAAAAACTATATAAACTCATAAGGATAAATATGAAACTAGGTGTAAATATCGATCATGTCGCTGTATTAAGAGAAGCTAGAAGGGTAAATGATCCAAATATTTTAAATGCAATGTTTACTGCCATTAATGCTGGCGCAGATCAGATCACAATCCACCTGCGTGAAGACCGCAGACATATAGATGATACAGATACTATAAATATTATAAATCTTTGTACTATTCCAGTAAATTTAGAGTGTGCTACTGCTATTACTGATATTGTACTAGAGCTCTCTCCTCATCGTGCTACGATAGTTCCTGAGAGACGTGAGGAACTAACTACTGAGGGTGGATTAAATTTAGCTAGTCCAGAACTACCTAGTACCATAGCAGCTATGAATGAGGCTGGAATTGATGTTTCGCTTTTTATCGATCCAAACTCAGATGATATAATAGCAGCTAAAGAGTTAGGGGCTAATACTATTGAATTGCATACTGGAAGCTTTGCTAATGCCTATTTAATGGCATATTCAAATATTCCAAAGACTAAATTTAGTATAAAATCATTAGAGCATACAAACGCTAAAGAGGCGCTTGAATTTGAGCTAGATAGATTAAAAAAGGCTGCTAAATTTGCTAAAAATTTAGGGTTAAATGTCGCTGCAGGACATGGGTTAAACTACCAAAATGTAGGTTTAATAGCAAATATCCCAGAGATTTTTGAGCTAAATATAGGTCAAAGTATTATAGCTCGCTCAGTCTTTACTGGATTAAGTCAAGCTATAAAAGATATGAAAGAGTTAATCAAATGAAACCCAAAATTGCAATTAGCGTAGGTGATATAAATGGCGTTGGAATTGAGATTGCATTAAAAAGCCATAAAGAGATTAGTAAAATTTGCCAACCAATATATTTTATAAATTCCAAGCTTTTAAACCAAGCAGCTAAAATCTTAAATATCAATATCCCAAAGAATTTTGAGATTTATGAGTGTGGTGATGATTTTGAGATAAAGCCAGGTAAAGTAAGTAAAAAAAGTGGTAAATTTTCATTTATTAGCTTTGAAAATGCGCTACATTTCACCGCTAAAAGAAAGGCTAGCGCTCTTGTAACCTTGCCAATTAATAAAGAGAGCTGGAAAAAAGCTAAGATTCCATATAAAGGCCATACTGATGCTCTAAGTGATTATTTTAAAACCAGTGCTATTATGATGCTAGGCTGCGAGGAGCTTTATGTTGCACTATTTAGTGATCATACGCCACTTAGAGATGTTAGTAAAAAGATTAAATTTAATAAGGTTAAAAATTTCTTATTAGACTTTTATGCTTCAACTAAATTTAGCAAAGTAGGCGTCTTAGGCTTTAATCCTCATGCTAGTGATAATGGAACTATTGGAGGCAAAGAAGAACTAGAGATAAGGATGGCTATAGAAGCAGCCAATGCTACACTTGGTAAGGAAATTTTTACTGGTCCGCTTGTGCCTGATGCTGCATTTACGCCAAATTCTCTAAAATCTACTAATCGTCTAATAGCTATGTATCATGATATAGGTTTAGCACCGCTTAAGGCTTTATATTTTGATCACTCAATTAATGTTAGTTTAAATTTGCCAATCATCCGTACTAGCGTAGATCATGGAACTGCTTTTGATATTGCGTATCAATCTAAAGCAAGTATTGAAAGTTATATAGAATCGATCAAATTTGCCATAAATTCAGTAAAAATTCAAGGCTAAAAAGCTAAAATAAAAGAAAAATTTGGAGGTATTGCTTGGGTAAGGACAATTTATTTTTTGCTTCAGTCTTTATCATTTCTTTAGTTGTCTTTTTTGTATGGGGATATGGATATATATCTAGCCATCATTTAATCTTTTTTATTTTAGCTAGTGTTTTTGGCTTATTTATGGCCTTTAATATTGGTGGTAACGATGTTGCTAACGCATTTGGTACAAGTGTAGGAGCTAAGACTCTTACTATTAAACAAGCGTTAATAATCGCAGCTGTATTTGAGCTAAGCGGTGCTGTATTTGCCGGTGCTGAGGTTACTAACACTATTAGAAGCGGTATAGTAACACTACCAAATAACGGCAATATAAATCCTATGGTTTTTGCTGCTGTTATGCTCTCAGCTCTTATGAGTGCTGGAATTTGGCTATTTATAGCGACTAAAAAGGGTCTTCCAGTATCTACTACTCATGCTATTGTAGGTGGTATAGTTGGATCTGGTCTTATGATGGGGTATCTATATTATAATGATGGCAATACCCTAGATATGGTTAAATGGAGCTCTATTGGCAGCATTGCGCTTAGTTGGGTTTTATCTCCGTTAATGGGCGGGGTGATTGCTTATATGGTTTTTGGCTATATTAAGTCTAAAATTATCACACCAAGTCTAGACCTACATGTTCAAATCAAAGCGATAAAAGCACAAAAAAGAGCCTTTAAAGAGAACTATATAAACGAACTATCTAGCAAGAGTGAATCAGAGCAAATTCAAGAGCTTAAAGCTATTGCTATGAGCTATGATGAGAAAATCACAGGTAATGGTCCTTTTAGAGATAAGATTAGAGAGTTCAAAGGTCAAGAAAAACTAATTGATACAATGAAATATATGAGAATTCATATCCCGATTTTAGCAGCAGTTTCAGCGATGATTATCTCATCTACACTGCTATTTAAAGGGCTAAAGCATATGAATTTAACTTTTAGCACTATTGAGACTATATGGATTTTATGTGTTATTGGCACAGTTGCGTATCTTCTTAGCTTCTCAATTGTTAATATGATGAAAAGAGATAATCCGCAAAAAGGGATTAATAGAATCTTTGGCTGGTTTCAGATCTTTACTGCTTCGTCTTTTGCGTTTTCTCACGGTGCAAATGATATCGCTAATGCTGTTGGGCCATTTGCTGCGATTTTAGATGTATTAAAAAGTGGCGCTATCAATAGCACCACAGTGATCCCTACAGTAGCTATGGTTACATTTGGCGTAGCACTTGTCGTGGGGCTATGGTTTTTAGGTAAAGAGGTTATTACTACAGTTGGGAGTAAGCTAACAGAGATCTTGCCTACTACCGGATTTAGCGCTGAGCTAGCTGCTAGTATTGTTATCTTAATAGCTACTAAAATGGGATTGCCAATTAGCTCAACTCATGTTTTAATCGGTGCAGTTTTAGGTATAGGTTTATATAATCGTAATGCCAACTGGGGAATGTTAAAGCCAATCGGTCTAGCATGGATAATTACTCTACCAATAGCGATGATAGGTTCTGCTATTGGATTTGTAAAAGTAGTAAATGTACTAGGATTATGATAATTTGGCAGGGATTTCCTGCTAATTTGCTGGTTTGGGAATAGTATTTGCTTGTAAAATTCCTAAATTTTTAGGAGAGTGCAAATGCGTATAACCAACCAGCTTATGAATTTCAATAATGTCTATAACTACCAAAAAAACTCCAACTCACTATATCAGTCTCAGCAGGCTTTTAGTACAGGGTTAAAAATCAATTACGCCTATGAAGGTAGCGGTATCTATGTCGATGCTGCTAGGCTGGAGTATGAGAGTAATCTACTCAAACAAGTAGAATCTACAACACTAAAGGCTACTGAATTTTCAAAAAATAGCGATAAAGCGTTAAATGATTTTGTGCTAAAGCTAACTGAATTTAAAACCAAACTAATCCAAGCAGCTAATGATATCCACGATGTAACCTCTCGTAATGCTATCGCTAATGACCTAGAAGGTATCAAACAAAATCTAATCGATATAGCTAATACCACGATAAATGGCCAGTATCTATTCTCAGGAACTGCGCTAGATACTATGCCAATTGATGATTTAGGCAACTATAATGGTAATGCTGAGAGTATAAAAGCAGTAATTGGCACTAATCAAACTTCTAACTACAATATCAACGGTCAATCGCTATTTCTAGGCTCGGATAATGACTATAAAAAGGTTATAACAACAAATGTGAATTTGGTTAATAATTATAATAAATTTGCCAATCCTGATGATCCTGTCAAATATGTTGAGCTGAATAATGATTTAAGAGATTTAATAGGTACTAATTACCGTAGCGAAGAATTTAATAAAGCTAATCCGCCAAAAGAGGATGATTTTAAAGAAGATGCAGTAAAAGATCAGCCAACTACATTTTTCCTACAAGGTAGAAAACCAGATGGTTCTACATTTTCTACTAAGGTAACTATGACTCCAAACTCATCTATCCAAAGCCTACTAGATAATATCGGCTACGCTCTAGGCAATGACAAAGAAGGCAAAAATCCACTAGTTCAAGTAACACTAAATAATAGCGGTCAAATCGAAATAACTGATATTAGAAATGGTAATCAGATGATGGAACTTCATCTATTTGGCCTTACTCCGCAACAATCAACTGAGAAGTATAATGTGGGTGGTTTTGAAATTAATATAAATCCAAATACTGCTCAAAATTATAAGGTAACAACTGAAAAGGATGCAGATGGAAAAATTACATCGCTTATTGCTACAGCCGTAAATGGCGGTGCTACTTATACTATTAAAGTAGAGAATAATCAATTGCAAGTTAATGGACAAACTGTACAAAATGTTGTTAATCCATCGGCTTTAGATTTAACGGATTTAAACAATAATGGTATTGGTGTAGATGATTTTAAAGCATTTAATCCGCAAGACGCTAATCAAGTTCGTGAAATGTCTAGCACCAAAGTCCGTGATAAAGATGGCTCATGGGTTGATGTAAGTGCCTTAACCGATTTAGAAACAATCGAAGAAAATGTCAAAAATGGCAAAGTATATTTAACTGAATTTATCAAAAGTGACTTTAAAGACACTCTAGGGGTTAAAAATGATGCTACTGACTATAACAAGCTACAATTTGCCCAAAAGGATAATATCCTAACTGGTTCAGTCTCTCAAGTAGTCAAGGGTAAAAATACATTTGCCACCGATGCTACTAAGCTAAAAGATGTAGCTGGTGCTGGACTGCAAGATAACCCTGATAGCAATATGACTATGCATATTAAATCTAAAAATGGTAACTACTACGAGGTAAAAATTCAATTTACTGACCCAATCTCTGCTAGTGATCCTAAGGCTACATCATTAAAAATTCAAGAAGTCAATCAAGACGGAACGCCTAAAATGGACGCTCAAGGTAATCCAGTTCAGCCAGTTTATCAAGGCAATATCATGCTAGGTAAATACAATGAAGCTACCCAAAAAACCGATGGTGTAGTAACTAGCGCCAATGATATCAGCTATAAGCAAATAAATGATATAGTAGCAATGTTAGCAGCTGGAAATATGCCTGAGGATGATGTTTCAAATGCATTTAATGCTAATATGAATAGGTTGTATAATTTAGCTGCTAATGTCGTACTGCCTAATGTAATTAATGCAAATATCGTCAAAAGAGAATTAGTAGCTGGTATAAATGATCAAGCAGTTGTAGATATTATCAATAACGCAGTTGATGAGGCTTTTGCTGGTGCTGCTGGTGCTAATATTACCGATACGTTAAGTAAAATAAAAGATACAGTGATAAACAATACAGACTACGCCACAGGCAGATTTGAAGCGTATAATAAGGCTGTAGATGCAGCTAGTGCGAGTGTAAATGTAGAATTAAATTATCGTGGCCAAATGCAAATCACCGATAAAAGCTCAACTGCTACAAATATCGAAGTTACAATTTTTGAAGAGTTCGAGGGTGGTGAATTTGCCAAAGACAAAGACGGCACAATGCGTGGTTCATTATTTAACTTTACTGCTAATAATATGATTAGCATAGATGAGCCAAGTGTGGATATTTTTAAAGATTTAGATGCTATGATAGCAGCTGTAAGAGATGGTAGCTATAGAGGCAATCCAGATGGGACAAATGCCCGCACTACTGGAATCCAAGGCGCTCTAAAGAGAATCGACCATATCCAAGACCATGTAAATAAACTCCATACGCAGATTGGTTCATATACTAATGTATTAGAGAGTTCTAACTCACGAGCTAGTATGCTATATGTCAATGTGGAGAGCATTAAAAATGATGTTATTGGCGCTGATTTGGGTGAGAGTATGCTAATTTATAAACAGTATCTAACACAGTTTGAAGCAATGCTGCAAACTTCATCAATGATTAGCAAAATTAGCTTACTTAATTATATGTAATATAGCTATTATAAAGTATTTATAAAATTTAAAAATAGTCGCCATTTGCTAATTTTATTAGCTTAAAATGGCGATTTAAATCTCTTTTTAATCAATACAAACTAAGCAATATATAACAAAATTTTTGATATAATCAGCGGACTTTTCAAGTTTTATTCAAGGATTTTACGATTTTGCGAGAGATTTTGCTGGTTGTAGCTATCTGTGTGCTTGTATATCTTGGTGTGGCAACTATCGTTCCGCATGCTTCATTTGTGGGGAGCTATGGTGGCGCTTTAGGCTGGTATAATGCAAGACTATTTGGCTATGCGTCATATTTTTACCCATTTATTTTGTTATATCCTGCTTATAATTTATATAAATCTTATACGAAATTTAGCCTAAAAATAGCTGGAAATGTCATTGGATCGCTGATGTTATTTTATGCTTTTTTATTGCTTTGTGCGATGTTTAATCCTATAGCTGGTGGTGTAGTTGGTGGATTTAGCTATGAGGCGCTTGGGAGTGTGATTGGTAGTATTGGGGCATTTATTTTTATTTTAATGATATTTTTTATAGGATTTGGGCTTAGTTTTGATGATAGGCTCGATGTAATGATAAAAAAGGCATTTGTAGTTAAATCTATGCCTAAATTTAGCCTAAATTCAGCCTTGGAATCTAGCACTAAAGATGAAGAGATATCTCAGTTTCAAGAGGTAAAATTTAACAATAATAATCTAGAAGTAGCTAAACCACAAAGCGCTACACCTGAGCCTAAAGTATCAAAATCTAGAAAAAAATCCCAGCAAAAAGAGCTTGATGAAATAGATAATGTAGATGAAGTTGATAAATTTAGCGAATTTAATATAGATGATGAGCAAAACCAAATTCCAAGCGAGATTGCTCAAGATACTGATATATCTTTGTTAAAAGAGCCAAAATCAACATCAAGTGGCGCTATAATCCTTAATGAAGTAGCTGAAAATAAACAGCTTTTAAGCCAAATTGAGACAGGCAAAATAGAAAAGCCAAAAGATTTTATGTTGCCAAGTTTGGATTTTTTAAAGGATCCACCAAAGCGTAGTAAGGCTATAAATGAGGTTGAAATAGATCAAAAAATCGCTGATTTGCTAGATAAATTAAGGCGTTTTAAAATCGATGGCGATGTGGTAAGAACCTATTCTGGTCCTGTGGTTACGACATTTGAGTTTAAACCAGCAGCCCATGTAAAAGTAAGTAAAATCCTAACTCTTCAAGATGATTTAGCTATGGCGCTAAAGGCTCAAACTATTAGAATTCAAGCTCCAATCCCTGGTAAAGATGTAGTAGGTATAGAGATTCCAAATAAAAATATAGAGACAATATATCTAAAAGAGATCTTAGAGAGTGATATCTATAAAAATGCTAAAAGTGAGCTAACTTTAGCCCTTGGCAAGGATATAGTAGGTGATCCGTTTATCACTGATCTTAAGAAACTGCCTCATCTATTAATAGCTGGAACTACAGGAAGTGGTAAAAGTGTAGGTATAAATGCGATGGTATTAAGCCTATTATATCGTAATTCACCTAAGACCTTACGCCTTATAATGATAGATCCAAAGATGCTTGAATTTAGTCTGTATAATGATATTCCACATCTATTAACTCCAGTTATAACTGAACCTAAAAAGGCGATTGCTGTACTAGCAAATTTGGTTGCTGAGATGGAGCGTAGATATAAAATAATGAGCCAAACTCGTACTAAAAATATAGAGAGTTATAATGAAAAGATGAAAAAAGACGGCGGTGAGCCATTGCCATTTATTGTAATTATTATTGATGAGTTAGCTGATCTTATGATGACAAGTGGTAAGGAAGTTGAGTTTCATATCGGGCGACTAGCGCAGATGGCTAGAGCTAGCGGGATTCACCTAATAGTAGCAACTCAGCGCCCAAGCGTAGATGTAGTAACTGGGCTGATTAAAGCAAATTTACCAAGTCGTGTAAGCTATAGAGTAGGGCAAAAAATCGATAGCAAGGTTAACATAGATCAAATGGGTGCTGAGAGTTTGCTAGGGCGTGGAGATATGTTATTTACGCCACCTGGCAGCCCTGGTGTAGTTAGATTACATGCGCCATTTGCTAGCGAAGAAGAGATTGATCATATAGCTGAGTTTTTAAAAGCTCAAGAGAGCGTAGTATATGAAAATAGCTTTTTAAAAGATGATAGTGCTAGTAATAGCAGTATTGGAGAATTTAGTGGTGAAATAGATGAGCTTTATGATGAGGCTAAGGAGATAGTCTTAAGCGAAGAAAAAACATCTATAAGCTATTTACAAAGACGATTAAAAGTAGGCTATAATAGAGCTGCAAGCATAATAGAACAGCTTGAACAAAATGGTGTATTAACTCCGCCAAATTCAAAAGGTCAACGAGATATAATAAGATAGGAGAGTATAATGATATTTGATGATATTTTTGGTGGTCAGCCTAAGGATAAATTTTTTGATATTGTCTATAATGCTAATCGAAATATAGTAGAAAATGAGCTTGAAATTTTATTTAGTGAGCTTGTAGCATTAAGAGAGCTAGCTGAGAGTAGTGGGATTACACAAGCTCAAATAGATAGCTTTAAAGCGTTAAATCCAGATGCTATGGAGAGTGGACTAAATGATATATATATAGATATTACAGGGAAAATATTAACACAAAATGAGTAGATTAACTCTTTGGCTTTTGCCATTTTTTTGTTTTGGGTTGTTATATGGTGTAGCTCCAAAATGGACACATCAGAAGGAATTTATCCTTAAAAAAGATGAGAAGGCTAAGATTATATTTTTTGAAAGGCGCCATCAAATAAAAGATGAATTTGAGTTTTCATGGACTCTTTATGATAATACAAATTTAGTAGTTCATACTAAATTTAGAAAATATCCACGCCAGATTGTCTTAAGCCTTAGGCGAGGATTAGAGATGTATCGTCAGCCGATTTTGGCATTTATCAAAAATCCACTTGTAGATAATGTGGATTTATATTTAGTCTTTAAAGAGTATAGACATTATGATGGAAGTGTAGTATTTGACGCATTGATAATGGATCAAAGTGCTAGAGTTGAGATAGAGTATATACCAGATAGATAGGAAGTTTTATGGTTGATAAGATTTTATATGAGTTTGTCAAGGAGTGTGGTTATAATAGAGCTCTTGAGATGTTTAATAATATTAGTAGTGGCAAAAAGCTACGAAGCAAGCTAATTTTAAAAATAGCTGGTCAAAATGAGACTTCGCTTAGGCTATGTGCGGTAATAGAGCTTATACATTTAGCAAGCTTACTACATGATGATGTCATAGATGATTCTACTATTAGGCGTGGCAAGCCTAGTATAAATGCGCTTTTTGGTTCTAAAAATTCAATAATGCTAGGTGATATCTTATACTCCAAAGGGTATTATGAGATTGTAAGTTTAGATCCTCAAATTGCTAAAATTATATCTAAAGCAGTTCTAGATCTAAGCATTGGTGAGATGATGGATGTAGATATGGGTAGTAAATTTAGTCCAAATTTAGATGAATATCTAAAGATGATCGAGCTAAAGACCGCTGTTTTAATAGAAGCTTCAGCTAAAAGTGCAGCTATAATAGCTGGTATAGATAGTGATTCATATGCAAATTACGGCAAAAATTTAGGCCTAGCATTTCAAATTGTAGATGATATACTTGATATTAGTGCTGATGAGACAACTCTTGGTAAGCCTGCATTTAGTGATTATAAAGAGGGCAAGACAACTCTTCCATATATCTTTTTATATAATGCCTTAAATTTAGATGATAAAGAGATTTTAAAAAGCCTATGGGGCAAAGAGCTTGATAAGAGTGAAATTAAATGGATTAAAGATAAATTTGATGAGTTTAATATCATTCAAAAATGCAAAGAATTTGCTAAAGATTTAGGTGCTAAGGCTATAGCCTCAGTAAGCGATGAAGAGCTAAAGGATATAGTCGCAAGTATGATAGATAGGGAGTTTTAATGCACTATATAAGTATTAGCTTTACGCATAAAAATACAGATATCAGTATTAGAGAGAAGCTATCTTTAAGTGATGAGAGCCGTAAAAAGGAGATTTTGCGCCTATTGAGTGCTAATGAGAATATAATTGAATCTATGGTTCTTAGCACTTGTAATAGAGTTGAGGTTTTTGCTTATGTATCTAAAATAAATGAGTGTGTTAGGCATATTTTAAATTCTATTTCAATTTTAACTCTTGTACCTTATGATGCGCTTGAGCTTAGAGCTGATATATATGAGAATGATGGGGCTATTCATCATCTATTTGCTGTGGCTAGCTCACTTGATAGCTTAGTTATTGGTGAGACTCAAATCGCAGGACAGCTTAAAGAGGCGTTTAAATTTGCATATGATAATGGCAGTTGTGGTGATAATATTAGCTATGCTATACATTTTGGAGCCAAATGCGCTTCTAAGATTAGAGCTGCTACTACAATTAGTAAAAATCCCGTATCAGTCTCAAGCGTAGCAGTAGCTAAAGCTAAAGAGATATATGGTAATTTAGGCGGTATGACTGCGGTGGTTGTAGGTGCTGGACAGATGAGTGCTTTAGCGTGCAAGCATTTAATAGCTTCTAAAGTAAATGTAATAATAGTAAATAGGGATCAAAATAGAGCTGCTCAGCTCCAAAATGAATTAGGTGAGTTGGCTAGTATTGCACCTTGGGAGCGTCTTGGTGAGTTGATAAATAGATATCAATTAATCTTTAGCGCTACTGGTGCTAATATACCTGTTATTACTGATGAGCTTATAGAGATTGTAGAGTTTAATAGATATTTTTTTGATATTGCTGTGCCTAGGGATATTGATATTAGCTACTATGATAATATAAGTGTTTATGCAGTTGATGATCTAGAAAGCATAGTAAAGAGTAATTTAAATTTACGAGAAGAACAAGCTGGTGTAGCCTATGCAATAGTAGGAGAGATGACGGCTGAGTTTTTTAAGTGGCGTTCATCACAAAATAGCACTCCAGCTATTAAAGCATTAAGATTTAAAGCTAGAAGTATAGCCCAAAAAGAGATAGAAAAAGCAATAAAAAAAGGCTATATAAAATGCTGTGATGAAAATGAGGCTAGAAAGTTAGTTCATCAGGTTTTTAAAGCATTTTTACATACGCCTACTATTAGATTAAAAGATAGAAATGATGATGAGATACTTGATGCGCTTGAGTATTTATTTGATATAAAAATTGATAAAAAAGAATTAAAAGAGGAAGAGTAATGAAATTTAGTAAATTATATATCCCAACACTTAAAGAGGCTCCAAAGGACGCTACTTTGCCTAGCCATCAGTTTTTGCTTAGGGCTGGATTTATTCAGCAAACTGGTAGCGGACTTTATAACTTTTTACCACTTGGCAAAAAAGTACTTAGAAAGATTGAAAATATCGTAAGAGATGAGATGGATAAAGCAGGTGCAAATGAAGTATCTATGAGCTTTGTAGTGCCTAGTGAATTATGGAAACAAAGTGGAAGATTTTTTAAATTTGGAAGCGAGCTTTTAAGGCTAAATGATAGAAAAGGCAATGATTTTGTCCTAGGGCCAACGCATGAAGAAAGCGTTGTGGATATGGTTCGTGGAAGAGTAAATAGCTATAAGCAGCTACCTTTGAATTTATATCAAATTGGACCTAAATTTAGAGATGAGGCAAGGCCTAGATTTGGTCTTTTAAGATGCCGTGAGTTTATAATGAAAGATAGCTATAGTTTTCATTCAAGCTATGATGATTTAAAGCGTGAATTTGATCTAATGCAAGAGACATATAGTAAGATTTTTACTAGACTTGGCTTAAATTTTAGATGCGTTGAAGCTGATAGTGGCGCTATTGGTGGGAGTGGAAGTAAGGAGTTTATGGTTCTTGCTGATAATGGCGAAGATGATATTTTAATAAGCGATAGCTCAGATTATGCTGCAAATGTAGAAGCTGCTAAAAGAGCTAAGCGTACTTGCGATTTAGAGCGCCCACAAAGCAATGGAATGCTAAAATTTCATACGCCTAATTGTTCTACAATTTTAGAAGTTAGTGAGTTTTTTAAGATTGATCCATTCTATACTATTAAAGCGGTGATTAAAAAGGCAATTTTTGAAGATAAAAGCGAGATTGTAATCTTTTTCTTGCGTGGAGATGATGAATTGCAAGAGACAAAAGCGCTAAATGCTTGTGGTGCGCTAGAATTGTGTGATGCTAATACAGACGAGATTGAAAATGCTGGATTAGTAGCTGGATATTGCGGACCAATTGGTTTGCCTGAAGGTGTGAATTTCTATATTGATAATGAGCTTAATGGTGAGAGTGAGATGATTTGTGGTGCAAATCAAAAAGATTATCATGTAATTGGCGTAAGTATTATAAATTTTAATAATGATAGATTTAAGGATTTAGTAGCTGTAAAAGCTGGCGATAAAGCACTTGATGGCGGTACTCTTAGTATGACTAAAGGAATCGAAGTTGGTCATATATTTCAGCTAGGAGATAGATATTCATCTGCAATGGATGCGACATTTTTAGATGAAAATGGCAAAGCTAAGCCATTTATTATGGGTTGTTATGGTATTGGCGTAAGTAGATTAGAAGCAGTTGTGATAGAATCTAGCCACGATGAAAGAGGATGCGTATGGAAAAAAGAGTGCGCTCCATTTAGCGTTCATATTATTGTATCAAATTTCAAAGATGAGACTCAGGCTAAATTTGCTCTAGAGCTTGAGAGTGCGCTTGAGAGTGCTGGAATTGAGGTATTGTTAGATGATAGAGATGAGAGATTTGGAGTTAAAATAGCTGATTTTGAACTGATTGGAAATCCATTTGGTGTAGTTGTTGGCAAAGGACTTGCAAATGATGAGGTTGAACTAATCATTCGTGATGGTCTAATAAAAGAAAAAGTCGCTTCTAGCGAAATTTTAGGTAGATTAAAAGAGCTAGTATGATTAGAATTTCATTACTTCCATATATTTTCTTAGAGATAGTATTGGTTGTTTTATATGTATTGGAATTTGGATTTTTAAGTCTATTTAGTGAAATTTTTCTTAGTGCGCTTATTGGCGTACTTTTAATATTTAACTATGGATTTGTTAATTTATTTCATAATATGAATTATTTTAATATCAAAGATATATTTGGTAGTTTAGGGCTTGCTATTGGTGGATTGGCCCTTATAATTCCTGGGATGTTAAGCGATATTTTTGGGGTAATTGTGATCGGAGTTGCTTTAGCTTTAAAAATTTATTCTAAATTTAGTACTCCTAGGTATCAAAATACTCAAAATCAATATCGTCAAACCAATAATAATAACGATGATATAATAGATGTAGAGATTATAGAGGAGAGATAGATGAATATTAAAATTGCAAGCAGAAATAGCGCATTAGCACTTTGGCAGACATATCATATTAGAGATCTGTTAGAGGCTCGTGGTCATAGTGTAGAGATTATTACTATGAAAACTAAGGGTGATGTTATTTTAGATACTCCATTAGCTAAGATTGGCGGTAAGGGTTTATTTACCAAAGAGCTTGAAAATGCAATGCTTGATGGAAGGGCTGATATTGCTGTGCATAGTTTAAAAGATGTACCAACTACATTTCCAGATGGGTTAAAATTAGCCTGTGTTTGTAGTAGAGAAGATATAAATGATGCTATGCTAAGTATGAATTTTAAATGCTTTGATGAGCTTCCAAGTGGTGCAAGAGTTGGGACTACATCTTTGCGTAGAAGAATGCAGCTTTTAGCGCTTAGACCTGATTTAGAAATTATCTCACTTCGTGGAAATGTAAACTCAAGAATTGCTAAGCTCAAAGATGGAGAGTTTGATGCTATTATACTTGCTATGGCTGGGATTAACCGCCTTGATCTATCTAAAGAGGTAAAGTATGTATCTGTGCTTAATACTATTGCAGCAATGGGGCAAGGAGCTTTGGGCATAGAAGCAGTAGATAGGGCTGATATTTTAGAAGCAATTGAGTTTTTAAATGATGAAAAGAGCGTTATAGAAACTACTATTGAGAGAGCATTTGTACATAAATTAAATGGCGGATGCCAAGCTCCAATTGGAGTAAGCGCAAGATTAGATGGTGATAAAATTTGTGTTAGAGCAATTTTAGGTACTCCAGATGGCAAAGAGATATTAAAAGATGAAAGAGTCTTTAATAAGGCTGAATATAAAGAAGCTGGAGAAATCTTAGCTGATGAGTTTATAAATCAAGGAGCAAAAGAGCTTTTAGCTAAGGCTGAGCAGATAGCAAGCCAAATTTGAGCTATAAAATAACTCAAATTCAATACAAGATTATTTTAAAAATGTTTATTTACATTTAATATAATCATGGTTTAAATTTTCTTAAGGGCATTTATGGGCATTATTCATAAGTTATTTTTTAGTATGGGTTCAGCTGTTGTATTTTTTTTAATTTTTGGTGTAGCAAGTGGTGCTGCGACAATTATTGAGAGTATGTATAATACACAAACTGCCTGGGCTTTGGTATATGGTGCTGGATGGTTTGCGCTGATTCAGTTAATTTTAGGAGTAAATTTAGTCTATAATATCTATGAGTATAGATTATTTAACCTCAAAAAACTTCCTGTTTTAATATTTCATTTAAGCTTTTTATTTATCTTAGTCGGTGCTGGCATTACAAGATATTTTGGTTTTGAAGGCCAGATGAATATCCGTGAAAATGATAGAAGCAACGAGATTAGAAGTATGCAAAGCTATATCCAGATGATCTCAAGCGATGGTAATAATACCTACACAGTCTCAGAGCCAAAATATATATCTAGCACTGTTGGTAATGATTTTAATCTAAGATTAAATATCTATGATAAATTAGCTACATTAGAATATAAAGATTTTATTCCAAATGCAGTACCAGCGTGGATTGATAGTCCAAATGGAGAGCCAGTTTTAGAGCTATTGTTTTCTGATGAGAGTAATAGCGAAGCAGTAACTATGAAACTTGGGGATAAATTTGAAGTCGGCGATATGAGTTTTAGCTTTGGAGCTAAACCTACAAGAAGTAAGTATATTCAAATTTCTTTAAAAGATGGTAAGTTTTATATTAAAACCAATCAAGATATCAGCTATATGGTTATGAGTGATATGAGCAAGGGTGAATTACCAAAAGATAAAGAGGTTGAGTTTGCTGGTCTTAGATTATACAGTATGGGTGGAGTAAATTTTGCACCTAAGACTATGAAGGCAAGTGCTATAAAAGGTGTAGAAAAAGCTGGAGAAAATGTAGCTGGCGCTGATGCAATAATAGCAACACTAACCTATAATAATGAGAGTAAAGATGTAGCCTTGCTAAGCTACTATCCACCTGAACCTGTAGAGGTTGGCGGACAAAGATTTTATACAGCATGGTCTCCAATGGCTATTACCTTGCCATTTAGTATATATCTAAAAGATTTTGAGTTATCTAGATATCCAGGGTCAAACTCGCCTATGAGTTATAGTAGTGATATTGTAGTTGAAGATGGAGATTTTAAGATGGATTATAGAATTTATATGAATAATGTTCTTGATTATAAAGGCTATAGATTCTTCCAAAGTAGTTATGATTCTGATGAAGGCGGTACGATACTTTCAGTAAATAGCGATCCAGGTAAATGGCCTACATATTTTGGATATTTCTTGCTAACTTTGGGGCTTTTATTAAATGTTATGAATCCTCATTCAAGATTTAGAAAGCTTGCTAAGGCTGTAAATGAAGCAAACACTAAGGCGCTTGGACTGATTTTAATAGCTGGGCTAGCAATATTTGGTGCTAACAATAGCTACGCTTTAACAATGCCACAAATTCCACAAAGTCATATAGATAAGGTATCAACAGTGATTATTCAAGGTCCAGATGGTAGGATGAAACCATTTGATACTATGGCACACGAGATTTTAAATAAAATTTATCGCAGCGATAAATTCCAATCAATGGGTGCTAATGCTGTGTTTTTATCAATGATGGCAAATTCGGAAAATTGGCGTTCAGTACCAATTATAAAAATTAGCGATGATGAATTAAAAAAAGTCTTAGGAATTCCAAAAAACCAAAAATATGCTAGTTTTGATGATTTCTTTGGTCCTAATAAAGATGGCCAAATAGAGTATAAGCTAATCAAATTTACAGAACTTGCTAATCGTAAAGCGCCAGCTACTAGAGGTCTTTTCGATAAAGATGTTATAAAGGCCGATGAAAAACTAAATATTCTTTATATGGTATTTATTGGTGAGATGTTTAGAGTAATACCTAAAAAAGATGATTATAATAATACTTGGCTTAGTCCTGGTGGAGCGCTTATGGAGCTTAGCGGTGAAGAGGCATCAAATGTAGCTATAATGTTGCAAAGATATTTTACTGCAGTACTTGAAGCACAAGATAGCGGCGAGTGGAGTAAAGCCGATGAAGCTATAGAAGCGATTAAAAAATATCAGGCTGAATTTGGTGCAACCGTAATGCCAGCTAGTAATAGGGTAGATTTAGAATTAGCATTTAATAAATATAAGATATTTCAAAACCTAACTCCAGTATATCTTTTAGCTGGTTTAGCACTTTTAATAGTAGTGTTTGTTAAGATGCTGCGTCCTAAAATTAAGATAAATTTAATTTTTAAAATTGCATATTGGATCAATATCCTAGCCTTTATTGTTCACACTATTGGTATGGGTCTTAGATGGTATATTGCTGAGCATGCACCATGGAGCGATGGATATGAGAGTTTAGTATTTATAGCTTGGTGTTTAGCATTTAGTGGGACGATGTTTGCTAGAAGTTCAGCTATATCGCTTGCGCTTACTTCTATCTTAGCTGGTGTAACTCTATTTGTAGCACATCTTAGCTGGCTTGATCCACAAATTACAAATCTTGTACCAGTTTTACAAAGCTATTGGTTAACAATACATGTTAGTGTAATTACAGCTAGTTATGGATTTTTAGGGCTTTGTTCTCTTCTTGGGTTATTTACCTTAGTACTGTTTGCGCTTCAAGGCAAAAAAGAAAACAAAGAATTGACAAGAAATATAATTGAAGCTACAAGAATTAATGAAATGGCGATGATTTTAGGTCTTAGCTTGCTTGTTGTTGGTAACTTTTTAGGCGGAGTATGGGCTAATGAGAGCTGGGGAAGATACTGGGGCTGGGATAGCAAGGAGACTTGGGCTTTAGTTAGTATTTTAGTTTATGCAGCTGTAGTTCATATGAGATTTATACCAAGAGTAAATTCGCAATATGCTTTTGCTGTAGCATCAATGTTTGCTTATAGTGCGATTATTATGACATATTTTGGAGTGAATTTTTATCTTGTTGGTATGCATAGTTATGCTGCAGGAGATGCTGTACCAATACCAAATTTTGTCTGGATAGCACTTGTGGTAATGGTAGTTATTAGCCTACTTGCTTATCGCAAAAGGTCATATAGCGCTAGACTGTAACTAAATTTAGGAGGTTTAAGTTGAACGAAAGTATTATATTTATTGCGATGGCTACAGTAGCTGTCGTTTTGGGTGTGATTGTCGTGGTTGTGATAAAATCGCTCAGCCGCGGCTCAAGCGCACCAAAACAGACAACTCAACAAAAAGAGGATGAACCAAAGATCACTTTAGAAGATCTACTAATTATCGTATCTGATAAGGATTCAACTAAAGAAGAGATAGCAAAAGCATCGCTGTATTTCATTCAAAAATTCCCAATTCCAGCAAAAAATCGTGGGCGTGTACCTTCTGATGCAATTCCTTATCTTAAATTTGTCTCATTAGTTTCAGGTCATAAAAAATCAGATGCTAAGCTAATCTCATATCTAACAAATGAGCTTGATAAACAGCATGCTGAGTATATTGCTGAGATCGAGCAGTATAAAAATATGGGACTTCGTGCTAGATTTTAACCATAGTAGGTAAATTTAGCTTTTTAAAGTAATCAAATAGCTATTAAATTTTGTCATAATTTGATAGCTATTTTTATATTTTCTCTAAATTTGGATTATAGAAAATTTAAAATATACTAAAATATAAAATCTAAGTTATTTTTTACTACTAAATTTTTAATTTTTTTGGTAGAATTATCAAAATTTTTTTTAAAGGATGTAAATGGGCTTTTTTGAACAATACAATAGCGCTAAAGAAGAGCGTGCAAAACTTGGTATTCCACCACTTCCTCTTACTAAAGAGCAGACTAAAGAGGTATGTGAACTATTAAAATCAGCACCAACTGCTGAGCTTGTAGACCTACTTGCAAATCGTGTTAATCCAGGTGTTGATGATGCTGCAAAAGTTAAGGCTGAGTTTTTAAATGAAATTATAAATCATGGTTTAGCTTGTAGCTTAATTAGCAAAACTGATGCTGTAAAAATGCTTGAGCCAATGCTTGGCGGATATAGCGTAATTGTACTTGTAGCTAGTCTAAGAAGTAGCGATGAGAGCGTAGCAGCTGCTGCAGCTAATGTGCTTAAAAATACAATTTTTGTTCATGACTATTTTAATGATGTAGCACTTCTTGCTAAAGAAGGTAATAAATTTGCAGCTGAAGTTATTAAAAGTTGGGCTGAGGCACAGTGGTTTAAATCTAGATCTGATATTCCAGAAAAGATAGAAGCTATAGTATTTAAAGTACCTGGTGAGACAAATACAGATGATTTAAGTCCAGCTAGTGAAGCATTTAGTAGATCTGATATCCCGCTTCATGCAAATGCAATGCTAATGAAACGCCAACCAGGTAGCTTAGAAAAAATTGCTGAGTTAAAACAAAGTGGTCGTGAAGTTGTTTATGTAGGTGATGTAGTAGGAACTGGAAGTTCAAGAAAAAGTGGTATCAACTCTATTCAGTGGCATATTGGCCGTGAAATTCCAGGAATTCCAAATAAAAAAACAGGCGGTGTAATCTTAGGAAGCATCATTGCTCCAATATTCTTTAATATTGCAGAAGATAGTGGTGCTTTACCACTTATTGTAAATGTAGATGGTCTAGAGACTGGCGATAAAATCGAAATTTATCCACATAAAGGTGAAATCGTAAAAGATGGCGCTGTGGTTAAAACATTTAATCTTGAGCCAAATACATTAAAAGATGAAGTAAAAGCAGGTGGTAGAATTCCGCTAATTATCGCTAGAAGTCTATGCGCAAAAGCTAGAGCTGAATTAAATATGGGTGCTGAAGATATCTTTACTAAACCAGCTCAACCAGCAACTGATGAGAGCGCAGGATATACACTAGCTCAAAAAATGGTCGGTCGTGCATGCGGTATTGATGGCGTTCGCCCTGGTATGTATGTAGAGCCTATCACTCTTACAGTAGGTAGCCAAGATACAACTGGCCCAATGACAAGAGATGAGATTAAAGAGCTTGCAAGCCTTGGTTTCTCAGCTGATTTTGTGCTTCAAAGCTTTTGCCATACAGCAGCATATCCAAAACCAACTGATGCTTTAATGCATAAAACTCTACCTGATTTTATGATTAGTCGTGGCGGTGTAAGTCTAAAACCAGGTGATGGTGTTATCCACTCATGGTTAAATAGAATGGTTTTACCAGATAGCGTTGGTACTGGTGGCGACTCTCATACACGTTTCCCAATTGGTATTAGCTTCCCAGCTGGTTCTGGTTTAGTGGCTTTTGCTGCTGTTTTAGGTTCAATGCCGCTTAATATGCCTGAGTCTGTACTAGTAAGATTTACTGGAAAAATGCAACCTGGTATTACTCTAAGAGACTTAGTAAATGCAATACCATATTATGCAATTAAAAAAGGTCTACTAACAGTAGAGAAAAAAGGTAAAGTAAATGTATTTGCTGGTAAAGTTTTAGAGATTGAAGGACTACCTGATCTAAAAGTTGAACAAGCATTTGAATTAAGTGATGCAAGTGCTGAAAGAAGTGCTGCGGCATGTGCAATCGCTCTAAATAAAGAACCAGTAATAGAGTATTTAAAATCAAATATTACACTAATTGATGCTATGATTGAAGCTGGATATGGTAGTGATAAGACTCTAGCTCGTCGCCGTGATAAGATGAAACAATGGCTAGAAAATCCAGAGCTACTACAAGCTGATAAAAATGCAAAATATCACACTGTAATCGAGATTAATATGGATGAGATTACTGAGCCAATTCTTGCATGTCCAAATGATCCAGATGATGTGGCTACGCTAAGTGAAATTTTAAACGACCCTAAACGCCCTAAAAATATTGATGAAGTATTTGTTGGTAGCTGTATGACAAATATCGGTCATTATAGAGCACTTTCAGAGGTTTTAAAAGGTGAAGGCCAAGTTCCAGCTAGATTATGGGTTGTTCCACCGACAAAAATGGATGAAGCGCAATTAAGAGCTGAGGGTAGATATTCTTTATTTGGTGCTGCAGGTGCTAGAACAGAAGTTCCTGGTTGTTCATTATGTATGGGTAACCAAGCAAGAGTTGCAGATAATGCGATAGTATTCTCAACTTCTACAAGAAACTTTGATAACCGTATGGGTATGGGTGCTCAAGTTTATCTAGGTTCTGCTGAGCTAGCTGCAGTATGCGCTATGCTAGGTAGACTACCAAGCGTAGAAGAGTATATGAAGATCGTTCCAGCTAAACTAGCAGGAAAAGAAGATGAGATCTATAAATATCTAAACTTCAATCTAATTGAAAACTACAAATTAGAAAATTAATTCATAAACCCGCTTTTTAAAGCGGGTTTTTATTTTCGCATTAGTCAAATCAAATTTTATTTAACAAGACCTAATCTCCAAGCTAGTTGATAGTAGCTAAATTCCTCATATAATTTATGAAATTCAGATTTTTGTTTATCAAGTTCAAAGCTATCATTGCTATTTTTTAGTGTTTGATTGTTTTGAAATTTATACCCAACAGTGTTAGATATTGGATAAATTCCATCATTATCAGCCCAAACATCTATATGCATTGCAAATTCATTTCTATGATCGCTAGGTTTAGATAACATATCTTTGCCGCCCATACTTAGATATTTAGTACTATTTAAACTAAGATTATATAAGGTTGGAAATATATCTTTATGTGAACCAATTCTATTCTTATCATAGTAGATATTGTTTTGCAAGGCTTGTGGAATATATAGATAAAAAGGCACGCTAATTCCAAAGGCGCTTTCATTTTTATGATCAAATTTATACTCTCTATTTGCATGATCGCCAGATGCAGCTATAATTATATTGTCTTTAAATTTACTATTTTTGATCCTATTTAGATAATCTCCAAAGCTATTATTTGCATAACTATATGCATTTAATAGCGCTTTAAAATCAGTAGAATAACGACTAATCTCAGAGCTATTTAAATCCAAAATTAGCTCATTTTTACCTTTATGTAAATATGGAGGATGGTTTGAAATCCCTAATGATATTACTAGCGTTGGTTGCGTAGCGTGCTTAAATATCTCATAAATTTTGCTATACATATACTCATCTTTTATACCATATGGATGCTTGGATTCTTTGGCATTTTCATACTCTTGCATTAGAGTAGTCTCATCTATAATCTCATCTACACCTTGAGCTTTTAAGAAGTAATTAACATTATACCAAGCAGCATTGCCAGCGTAAGCAAATATAACTTTATATCCAGCTTTTTTATAGATATCAATTGGAGTTAGAGGTAGTTTTTGTTTTTGAAATTTACTACTTGTAAGGTTAATTATAGGACTTTGAAATAGTATTCTATTTAGACTATCTATCGTACCATTAGTAGAAGGTAAAAATCTTTTAAATACAAAATCAGAGTTAAAATGTTCATCAAGGGAACCTAAAAGCATTTTTTGCATAATTTTATCTTCTTGAAGTAATCCTAGCCCAAAGCTCTCCATAAGATTAAAATGTATATGCATTTTAGCGTGATTAGGGTTTTGTTTTGTAGTAGCAAACATATCAAACAATCTTTTTTCTAGCTCTTTACCTCTATTAATATCTACATATGGGAAGTTGGCTTGATTTTTATACTCTTTACTAGCCCATGAAAGAGCCATAATAGGATTAGTAGATATCTCATTAAATGGTTTAAATGAGCTAAATTGATATGTAGAGGCACGAAGTGCGTTATAAACTGGATGAGCTCGAAGTGCTACAGCATATGCATAAAGCAAGATAATATTGCAAATTACTAAAACCCAAATCGGTTGGTTTGATTTTTTAAATTTGAGTTGCAAAATTTTTTTATTTAAATATCCACAAAAAATAGAAAAAACCAAAGCACATAATAGTATTAAAATTACTGGATAATCATTCCAGATAATCGATATTAAAGCAGCGGTATCATCATCTTTAAATCCAAAGATAAACATATCAATCTTATTTTGATAAATTTGATAATAGTAGTAACCAATAAATGCAAAAATAGCCACAATAAATGATACAGTAGATATATAAATTGTAGAGAAAATTTGATAAATTTTAATTAAATTTAGCTTAATAAATCCACTTAAATAGCTTATAAATCCGCATAAGAAAATAGGTAAAAATATAGTGCTAAATGTTCTCATATCGTGACCTAATCCATATAAGAAAACTTCGCCCCAGCCATTATTATTTATATCTGGCAGGCTAGATAGCATCATAAATCTCATAATGGTAAATATTGCCATATATATAAAAGTAAAGCTAAGAATTTGAATTAAGATTTTTCGCATTTTAGATACCTTGAGTTATTAATTTTTAAAATAAATTTGAAATTATATTAAAACAATCTTAAATTTAACAACGCTATTGTAAAATTGTTAAATTTTACGATATTTTTATTAAATTTTAGCTAGACTTATGGATTTAAAAATTATTAAAGTGACTCTAATGCAAAGATATAAAACAAGACAAATTCAAGTAGGTAATGTAACAATAGGTGGCAATGCACCAATCAGCGTGCAGTCAATGACATTTAGAAAAACCAGAGATGTAGCTGGTACTTTAGAGCAGATCAATAGATTATATTTTGCTGGATGTGATATAGTGCGTTGTGCGGTGTTTAATAAAGAGGATATTGAGGGACTTAGAGAGATTAAAAAATCTAGCCCATTACCAATTGTAGCTGATATTCATTTTAATCATCTTTATGCTTTGGCTGTAGCTGAATTTGTTGATGCGATAAGGATAAATCCAGGAAATATCGGCGGCAAAGAAAAGATAAGAAAAGTTGTAAATGCTTGCAAAGAGCGAAATTTGCCAATAAGAATTGGTGTAAATAGCGGAAGTTTAGAAGAGCAGTTTGAACAAAAATATGGCAGAAGTGTTGAAGCAATGGTACAAAGTGCTTTATATAATATAAAGCTTTTAGAGGATTTTGATTTTTTAGATATTGCAGTAAGTTTAAAAAGTAGTGATACAGTAAATACAATGGCGGCATATAGAGCGTTGCGTCCAATGGTGGATTATCCATTTCATTTAGGCGTTACAGAGGCTGGAACTGTATTTCATGCTACTATTAAATCAGCTATTGCGCTTGGTGGCTTGCTTATGGAGGGGATTGGCGATACTATGAGAGTTAGTATTACTGGTGAGCTCGAAGAGGAGATTAGGGTTGCTAAGGCAATTTTACAAGATAGTGGAGTGCAAAGAAGCGGATTAAATATCATATCGTGTCCAACTTGTGGAAGACTTCAAAGTGATCTAGTAAGTGCTATAAAGATAGTAGAAGAAAAGACAGCTCACATCACAGCACCATTAAATATAAGCGTAATGGGTTGTATAGTAAATGCAATTGGTGAGGCAAAAGGTGCAGATGTTGCAATTGCATTTGGCAAGGGAAATGGCCTTATAATGCGTCATGGAGAAGTAGTGGCTAGATTGCCTGAGTCTGAGCTAGTAGATAGATTTTTACAAGAGATAGATGATGAGCTAAAGGCTAGAAATGAATGAGATAAACTCAAATTTATATGATTTAGATATGGAGCGCTCTATACTTAGCGCTATATTATTTGAACAAGATAATCTAGGTGAAATATATGATATTATAGATGCTAATGACTTTTATCTGCGTGGACATTCTGATATCTTTACTGCAATGAAGAGTTGTCTTGATAAAGATGATCCAATCGATATAGCATTTGTCAAAAAGCATTTAGGTGCAAAATATGATGAAGATGTTTTTAATACTGTTTTAACTACAAATTCAATCCTAGATATTAAAAAATACGCTACAGAACTTAGAGAGTTTTCTATAAAACGTGCACTTGTTAAGGTCGCTCACCAAATTCCAAATAAGGTAAATGAAAATAAGCCTGGCCGTGATATGGTAGATGAGATTAGTAGCGAAATTTACTCTTTAGTAGATGGCGTAGGTAGTGGCGTGATAAAAAATGCTAAAGAGATTGTGGTTGATTTAATTGAAGAGTTAAATAAGCAAAAGCTTGCCAAAGATCATGATGTAGTAGGACTTGATACTGGATTTCGTGAGTTAAATGAGCGGACAAAGGGATTTAAAGATGGTGATTTAGTTATTATAGCAGCTCGCCCTGGTATGGGAAAAACTACATTTGTGCTAAATTTAGTACAAAAGGTACTAGACCAAAACTTAGGTGTAGTATTTTTCTCTCTTGAAATGCCTGCAACTCAGCTTATGTTAAGGCTATTAAGCGCTAAAACATCGATAAATTTACAAAATCTTATGACATCAGATATGGATAATGATGAGATTGAACGCTTAAGCAATGCATGTGATATGATGAGTCAAAAAAAGCTTTTTGTTTATGATAGTGGTAATGCTACTATTCATCAGGTTCGTACTCAAATGAGAAAACTAAAAAGCGCTCATCCAGAGATAAAGCTATGCGTGATTGATTATATCGGCCTTATGACAAACTCATCAGCCTATAGCGATCGCCATTTGCAGATTGCTGAGATTTCTCGTGGGCTTAAGCTGCTTGCAAGGGAGTTAAATTTGCCAGTAGTCGCACTATCTCAATTAAATAGAAGCCTAGAATCAAGAGCTAATAAACGTCCGATGCTTAGCGATTTGCGTGAGTCTGGAGCAATTGAGCAAGATGCTGATACGATTTTATTTGTTTATAGAAATGATGTGTATCTAGAACAAGAAGAGAGAGAAAAAGAGCAAAAAGCCAAACAAGATGGCAAAGAGTATAAATCACAATTTACTAGAAATCAGATAGAAGAAAGCGCTGAGATAATTATCGGTAAAAATAGAAATGGCCCAACTGGAACTATTGAGTTAGTATTTCAATCTATTTATACTCGTTTTGTGGAAAAAACACATAATCACCCTGCTGAGATGGTAACTTTTGAGGGATGATGTGAATTTATGTGATTAAATTTGAGATTTATTCACATATTGATTTAAATTCACATTAATAGTTAAATTTATATAATTTAATCTGTAATTAAATAAGGTTTAAAGCTCGAATTAATAGGTATTTGATGAGATTTTCACATAGTGAAAAAAATGTGAATAACTTTTTTAATTTAGTTTTTTAAAGCAGTAGCCTTATGATACTTAAGATAAAATTTAGTATTGCTTTTTAAATCATACACAGCCTTTGCTAATCTAAAATTTATAGCGCTAAGTGCTACAATATTTTTCATAAAATTTGATGGAGTACCCTCGGCTTTAAATCTTGCCTCTAGTTCACGCTGAAACTCTTCAAATGCCTGCGCTTCAGCCTCTTTGTCATAATTTTGCATATATCTCCTTCGTGC
>NZ_JAGCNF010000077.1 GCF_017646085.1 Campylobacter sp.
CTATTAGTGTGGGATTTAGCGTACAGTTTGAGACAAATGGAACAATTGATGTTGATTTTGCTAAATTTCCAATATATAAAAAATGCACTTTTGCTGTAAGTGTAAAATTAGCCCTAAGTGGTGAGCCAGTCCATAAAAGAATTAATAAAAAAGCATTAAAATCACTACTTAGCAATGCTAGTTGTTTTTATAAATTTGTAACTACTGGTGAGCAGATTGATGAAATTAAAGAGATTTTAGCTTTACAAAATGGCGAGGTTTGGTGTATGCCTTTAGCAAGAGACCAAAATGAGCTAGAACACAACGCTAAAAATGTAGTAAATTTATGCATAGAAAATGGATTTAATTATAGCGATAGATTGCATATTCGAATTTGGAATGATTTAAATGGAGTTTAATGTATGATAATTAGAAAAATTTATGATTTTGAAAATGCACATATCGTAAGATTTTGTAGCTCTAAGCGTTGCAAAGAGAGTATTCATGGTCATAGCTATAGATGTGAGGTGTTATTAAAGTCTGATTATCTTGATGCTGCTGGAATGGTTTATGATTTTGGGCTTATGAAACAGCACATTAGAATGATTATTGATAGTTTTGATCACACGACCACATTATATGCAAAAGATAGCGATGAGTATAAAAATGATATGAAAAAGCATTCTAAACGCTGGATAGAGCTTCCATATAATCCAAGCGCAGAGCATTTTAGCCGTATATTTTTTGTATTAATTGATAAGTTGCTTAGTCAGTGTGTTATGCAAAATAGTGAAAAAGGTGTGGAGCTTTATAGTATTATTGTGCATGAAACAGCTACTGGTTATGCGCAGTGTTTTAGAGAGGATGCATATAGCACAAAAATGGGGCTTATAAATTTAGATGAGATAATCTTTAGTGATGAGATTAAAAATGAGTGGAATGATTTTGATTTTTACGAACAGCTTAAAAATGGAAATAAATTTATAAATCCAAAGGAGTGTTAATGAGAAAATTAGCCTTGATAATTTTATTAATTGTTAGCTTTTATGGTTGTGAGGATAAAGCATCGCAAACCAATAAAAATGACGCTATAGAAATTCCGCCGCCAGATGTGCCAATTGCTAAAAGCGATGGTAATGCAACAATTGATAGCGACTTTCCACCAATGCCGGTAGCAGAATGATTGAGACATATACGCTTAGTGCTAGCTTGCACCTTGGATTTATAAAGATACTTTTAGCTTTGCTTGTGGTTCATTTAGGGCTTGTGTTTATCGGCGATACGGCTAAATTTGGTTATATTAAAAGACTTATGCTTTTCTTACCGACTTATTATGTTTTTATGGCATTTATATTTTTTACTGGAATGCTAAATTTGGCTATTTTGCACTTTAGTATGAGTTTATCAATTTGGGTAATGATTGTATGCTGGATAGGATTAATTCCGCTTGGTGCGATTGGGTTTAAGCGGTTAAAAGCAGTAAGGGTTAATAAGGAATTTAGCAAATTTAAAAGATTTATGGCTATTAAAATTATTTGTGAGATGATAATCGTAGGATTTGGGACATTTATAGGGATTGCTTTATGAAATTTATCTATAATAGCAGTGCTGGTGGGGATTTTATAGAAATCGATGGAGATGGATTTAGTCACTTAAAAGCTTTGCGCCTTGGTCAAGGCAAGAGAGTTGATGTGCGAAATCTGCGTGATGGCTATAGTTATATTTATGAAATTACTAGCATAGATAAGCGTAAGGCGCTTTTGGAGCTAGTATTTAAATCTTTAATTTTGCCAGTTGAGCATAAATTTGAATTAGCGTGGGCAGTAGTTGAGCTTAGTGTTATAGAAAAGAGCTTGCCTAGCCTAAATGAGCTAGGCGTTGGAAGATTAAATTTAGTATATTGCGAGTTTTCTCAGCGAAATATTAAGATAAATTTAGAGCGATTAGAGCGGATTTTAATTAGCAGTTCTCAGCAGTGCGGTAGGAATTCTATCATGGAGATTGCGATTTTTAATAGTATTGATGAGCTTTTAACCTATAAACAAAATATTGCTTTGATTGATTTTGGTGGAGTAAATTTGAATGAATATGAAGGAGATAAGATCTTATTTGTTGGACCTGAGGGCGGATTTAGTCAAAAAGAAAGAGAGAAAATTTTAACTAAATTTGCATTAAACTCACCATATATACTTCGCTCAAATAGCGCAATTATCGGCGTTGCAAGTAGGTTTTTAATATAGATGGAAATTGTAATAATTCTTATTGTTTGCTTAGTGCGTGCTATAATCTGTGCGATTCCTGGCTTTATTCTTGGGTTTTTTTATAATATTAAAGAGAAGAAACGATTAATATTTTTAATCAGTGCAACTATTTTTAGCTTTTATTTAGCATTGATGCGGCCTGATGATATTGAATTTAGCGAGCTTATGATTGGATTTTTGGAAGATTTTGGCGGAATTTATATTGGTGCCTTTATTTTTATAGCGTTTAGAAATATGGCGTATAAATTTGGCCTTTGTAAGATTTGTGATAAATTTAGGAGAAAGCGTGAAAACTCTAACAATAATTGATACTTTTGGATTTTTTTTCCGCCTTTACTATGCGATGAGTGGACTTAAAAATAAAGATGGCAAACCAAGTGGTATGATACATGGATTTGCAAATTTTATAGCAAATTTAAAGCAAGAATTTCATAGTGATTATATTGTTTTTGCCCTTGATAGTGGAGGTAAAACTTTTAGAAATGATATAGATCCAAATTATAAAGCTAACCGCTCAGAAGCTCCAAAGGAGCTAAAAGAGCAGCTTCCAATATGTATTGATATGATTGAGAGAATGGGTTTGTGTAGTCTAAGAGTTGATGGATATGATGCTGATGATATCATCGCTAGTTTTATCAAAAATAACCAACAAGATGATCTACAAATAAAAGTTGTAACTCATGATAAGGATCTATATCAGTTAATCAATGATAGAGTAAGTATTTATAGCCCAGCCAAAAAGGAGCTATATGATAGGGATGGTTGTTATGAAAAATATGGCATATATCCTGAGCAGGTTAGAGATTTTTTAGCCTTAACTGGTGATAGCGCTGATAATATTCCAGGCGTTAAGGGTATTGGTGATAAAGGAGCTAAAAAGCTCTTAGATGAGTTTGGAACTATTGAGAATTTGTATGAGAATTTAAATCAAGTCAGAAATGAGCGAACTAAAAATTTGCTTTTTGATGGCAAAGAGAGTGCTTTTATATCTAAGAGGCTTGCAAGTTTATATGATGGGCTTAAAACACCAGATTTACAAAATGCCAAATTTCCTCAAAATAATCCACTTATAAAGATACAAGATATTCTAAAAGAGTACTCATTAAATCGCCTTTTAGCTAATCTTAGAAGTGATGAGCCAGTAAAGGAGCTAAGTTTTGAGCCGGTTTTGATTACTGATGAGTGTGAGCTAGAAAGGATTTTAGGGGGTATTAGTAGTGATACGCTAATTGCTTTTGATACTGAAACAACTAGCATAGAGGCTAGAGAGGCTAAAATTGTAGGATTTAGCTTTTGTTTTAATGAACAAAAGAGTTACTATGTTCCTATAAATCATAGCTATCTTGGTGTACCTAATATGGTTAGCTATAAAGTGGCAGCTTGGGCAATTGAGCAGATTTTTTCAGCTTTTGTAATTGGGCAGAATTTAAAATATGATTTTAAAATTGTACTAAATAATTTTGGTATAAAACCACCTAAAAATTATGCTGATACGATGATAATGGCATGGCTAGATAATCCAAGTACGAGTGTAGGAATGGATGCACTAGCTAAAAAACTTTATGATTATGATACGATTAAATTTGAAAGCGTTGTAAAAAAGGGTGAAACCTTTGCTAGCGTAGAACTAGAGAGCGCAGCAAAATATGCAGCTGAAGATGCGTGGATAACGCTTAGATTTTATAATAGTTTTTGTAAGAAACTTGAGCCTAATATGCTAAAAATTGCCAATGAGATTGAATTTGATTTTATATTAACTTTACTTGATATGGAAGATAATGGAATTAAAGTAAATCAATCTAAGCTTAGGGAGTTAATTGATAAAAATAATACCCAGTTAGAGAGCTTAAAGGTTCAAATTTATGAGCTATGTGGAATAAAATTTAATATAAACTCTACTAAACAGTTAGGTGAAGTGCTGTTTGATGAATTAAAGCTTCCTAGCAAAAAAAAGACAAAAACTGGTTATAGCACCGATGAGAGTGTACTTAGTGAGCTAGTAGAGCTTCATCCATGTGTCGCTAAAATCTTAGAGTACAGAGAGCTTTATAAGTTACAAAGTACATATTGTGAGCCGATTTTAAATTTAGCCCAAAAGGATGTTGATAGCAGGGTTTATACCAGTTTTATTCATACTGGTACAGCAACTGGTAGATTAGCTAGCAAAAATCCAAATTTGCAAAATATCCCAGCTCGTGGAAGTTATGCTAAGCCGTTTAGAGCAGTATTTGAAGCAAAAGATGGTTATAGTCTTTTAAGTCTTGATTATTCTCAAATTGAGCTTAGATTACTAGCGCATTTTAGTGAGGATGTAGCACTTGTGGAGGCATTTAAAAGTGGTAAAGATATTCATGCTCAATCAGCTATAAATATCTTTGGTGAGTCAAATGAGCAAAATAGAGCAATTGCAAAATCTATAAATTTTGGATTAATATATGGTATGGGAGTTAATAAACTTAGTGCCAATTTAGATATTGACAAAAAGGCAGCTAAAGAGTATATTACTAGATATTTTAATGCATTTAGTGGCGTTCAAGATTATCTTCAAAGTATAAAAGATAGCGCCAAAAGAGATGGATTTGTAGAGACTTTACTTAGTAGGCGTAGGTATTTTGATTTTTCTAATGCATCAGCTATGCAGGTTGCAATGTATGAAAGAGAAGCAGTAAATAGCAAATTTCAAGGTAGCGCTGCAGATATTATTAAGCTTGCAATGCTTAAAATTCGCCCAATGTTAGGCGATGCAAAGATGCTGCTTCAAATTCACGATGAGTTGATTTTTGAAGTTAGTGATGATATAGCACAGGAGTTTGGGGCACAAGTGGCTAATGTTATGAGCAGTGTTGTAAATTTAAATGTTCCATTGGTCGTGAACTATAATATAGCAAAAAATTGGGCTAATCTAAAGTAATTTGGTGAAATTCAGTTAAATTTTTGTTAAATTATGCAATAATTAAATAATTTTTAAAATGGGGTCTTTATGGATATTTCTACTATTTTAGGGATGGTTTTTTCCATCACAAGTATCTCGGTTGGAGATATTTTAGAAGGTGGTAATCCTTTGCATGTTTTGCATCTTAGTTCTGTACTCATTGTTGTACCTACAGCGATGTTTTCATCTATGACTGCTACAAACAAAAAATATATCAAGGCTACTTTTCAAGAGCTAAAGATTGTATTTAAAGGCTCTGGTGTAGATATGAGTGCTAGGATTGCAGAGCTAGTAGAGTATAGTACGCTAGCTAGAAAAAATGGAATTTTGTCTTTAGAACAAAAGGCTATGGCAGTTGAAGATGAATTTTTGCAAACTGGGCTTAATATGTTAGTTGATGGTCAACCTATAAATGAAGTCAAAGAACATCTAGAGTTATCTATTCAGACAACTGAAGAATATTATCACGAGTGTGCGCATTATTGGATTAGAACTGGTGAGAGCTGCCCGACATTTGGACTAGTTGGGGCGGTTATGGGTCTTATGCTTGCATTACAGTTGCTTGATAATCCTGCTGCGATGGCTGCTGGTATTGCTTCGGCATTTACAGCGACTGTTACTGGTATTATGGGTGCGTATGCTATTTTTACTCCGTGGGGTAATAAAATGCTAAACAATGCAAAAGATATCATAAAAGAAAAAGAGATGATCCTAGAAGCGTTAATCGGTATTGCTGAAGGAGCAAATCCAAGAAGCTTGGAAGCAAAATTATTTAACTTCCTAGATAAAAATGAACCAAGAAATTCACAATTTAACTAAGGTAGAATATGGCAAAGAAGAAAAAAGCACAAGAGTGTCCAGCAGGTGAGAAATGGGCTGTTCCATATGCGGATTTTCTCTCTTTGCTTTTGGCGCTTTTTATTGCACTTTATGCGATTTCAGCGACTAATAAAGCCAAAATAGAGGCATTAAAGACTGAATTTATAAAGATATTTGATTTTCCTGATACTCACTCATTAAAAGATACTAAAAAACCATCAAGAAGCGATAAGGAATTTGATAGTCCTAGTATTGCAATGCAGGTGCAAAACGATACGCCAACAAATGTAAATGTAAATAATGAGAGATATAAAGTTACACTAGATCAAGCAGAAAATCAAGTGGCGATTGATTTACCAGCAAACATTAAATTTGATCATCAAAGTTCAAAAATTTATAATCCAGATGTGATAAACTTTATCAATATTGTATCTATGATTATAAATAAAATTCCAGCTTCTGTAGCTGTGGATATTAGAGGTTATGCTGATGATTTTGGCGATTATGCTACTGATTATAGGCTAGGAATCGAGCGTGCTTATAGTGTGTTTGCAATGCTGGCAAATAACGGTGTAGATACTAAAAGAATGCGTATAACATCATTTGGTGATAGTGTAAATATTATAAATAGTGATTTAAAAATTGCTAAAATATATTTTAAGATCGATGTTAAAGATAAGGCGCTTCAAAAATCAGTTTTAGATATACTTAGTGAGCTTAAATAAGAATCATTATCATTTTATATTAAGTTATATATAAGTTTAAATTTGATAACCTACTGGATTAATTTCTAATTTGAGGAGTATAAAATGGCTGTAAAAATTACTGATATCTGCATTAGTTGTGGTTCTTGTATTGATGAGTGTCCAGTTAGCGCAATTGTGGATGACGCAGATAATCCGACTGGTGAAGATACATATTATGTTTATGCTGATAAATGTGTTGAGTGTGTAGGTCATAATGAAGAACCAGCCTGTGCTAGCGCATGTCCAACTGATGGATGTATTGTTTGGAGTGATGTAGTTGCAGGCCAACCAAGTAGAGGCGATATTGGCGCAGACCTAAGAGATGGCACAAACGCTGTAATAGCTTAATCTAACTATAATTAAAAAAGATTACTATTTTTTTAAGCTTAGTTTTGATATAATCACGATTTTTAAAACCTGATTAATAGGAGATCGATATGGAACAAACTCTATCAATAATCAAACCAGATGCCACAAAAAAGGGCGTAATCGGTAAAATTATCGATAGATTCGAAAGCAATGGGCTTAGAATCGCAGCAGCTAAAAAAGTACAATTAAGCGTAGAAGATGCTAAAAAATTTTATGAAGTACATGCTAGCAGACCATTTTACAATGATTTAGTTGATTTTATGACTAGTGGTCCAGTTGTAGTTATGGTGCTTGAGGGCGAAAATGCTGTTTTAAAAAATAGAGAGTTAATGGGTGCTACAAACCCTAAAGAGGCAGCACCTGGTACTATTAGGGCTGATTTTGCTGAGAGTATTGATGCAAATGCAGTTCATGGTAGCGATAGCTTAGAAAATGCTAAAATAGAAATCGCATTTTTCTTTGCTAGTAGAGAGATCTGCTAAGGTTATTTAATTGAAAATTCGCTTTGATAAGCTAACTACTACGCCAGTTAATTTTGAAAGTAGTATTAATGGAGTTAAATTTAGCGGTAGTATTAAAAAAACTACTCTAAATTTAGCCAAGTGCAGCGGTAGATTAATTGGTGAATTAGAGCATATTTGTGATAGTTGTGGCACTGATATAGTTTTAAGCCTAGATGAAGAACTAAATCTAATTTTAAGCGATGGTATCTATAAAGATAGTGATAATGAGCTAAGCAATACCATAGAATTTTTTGATGGTATAATAGATACAGATGAGATCTTAATTGGTGAGTTAGAGGCCTTTAAAAGCGATTATTTTTATTGTGATAAGTGTAAAATTTTAGAAGGAGAGTAAAATGGCAGTACCTAAGCGTAGAGTGAGTCATACAAGAGCTGCAAAGCGTAGAACCCACTATAAAGTTACATTACCAATGCCGGTAAAAGATAAAGACGGCAGCTGGAAAATGCCTCACCGTGTAAATATAACAACTGGCGAGTACTAATATAAACGATGATTAAAATAGCAATTGACGCTATGGGCGGGGATTTTGGTGCTGAACCAATTATAGC
Source organism: Campylobacter sp. (assembly GCF_017646085.1). GTDB lineage: Bacteria > Campylobacterota > Campylobacteria > Campylobacterales > Campylobacteraceae > Campylobacter. The sequence continues at coordinate 8,180 of NZ_JAGCNF010000077.1, forward strand.
TGGAGTTATTGAAGCTTTAAAACAAAGAGAGTTTCAAGCTTATTTAGTAGGTGATGAGAGTAAGCTAAAATCCCTTATTCCACATAAATACTCTAAATTTATTACTTTTGTTCAATCTAGTGAAGTGTTTGCTATGGATGAGAGTGCTACTGATGCGCTAAAACGTAAAGAAAGTACGATATTTAAAGCTGTCGAGCTAGTTCGTAATGGAGATTGTAAAGCAGTAGTATCAGCCGGTCATAGTGGCGCTAGTATGAGTTTAGCAACTTTACGTCTTGGACGAGTAAAGGGTATTAGTAGGCCAGCAATTGCTACTTTAATGCCTACAACACAGGCTAATCAAAAAACATTGGTCTTAGATGTTGGTGCAAATGTTGATTGTAAGGCAGAAAATTTATTTGAATTTGCTATTATGGGCTATGCTTATGCTAAAGAGATTATGAAGATTGATAATCCTAGAATTGGTCTACTTAGCAACGGTGAAGAGGATTGCAAAGGCAATGAAATTACAAAAGATGCATTTGAAATGCTTAAAAAACTCGATAGTTTCATCGGAAATGTAGAGGGCAATCAAATTTTTGATGGAAGTGTTGATGTTATTATTTGTGATGGATTTGTTGGTAATATTTTATTAAAAACCAGCGAAGGTGTTGCTAGTGCAATTACTAAAATTATCAAACAAAGTGTTAAAAAATCTTTGCTTGCAATATTGGGTGCGATCTTGATGAAGAGTGTATTTAGAGGGCTTAAAAACCAGATTGATTATGATGAATATGGTGGTGCACCACTTCTTGGTGTAAAAGATTGTGTAATCATCAGCCATGGTAAATCAAGTCCAAAAGCTATCAAAAACGCAATATTCCAAGCTCTTAAATTCTCAGAATCTAGCATAAATGAGGTTATTTCAAATGAGCTTACAAAGTTTGCAAAATGACTAAAGCTTCGTTAATTTCAATTGGTGCTTATGCTCCTAAAGATATTCTTACAAATTATGATTTAGAAAAGATAGTTGATACTAGCGATGAATGGATAACTAAGCGTACTGGAATTAAAGAGCGTCGTATCGCTAAGGATGAATTTACAAGCGACTTAGGTTACAGGGCGGCTTTGCAAGCTTTGGAGCGTTCAGGATTAGATAAGAGTGATATCGATGCTGTAATATGCGCTACTATTACACCAGACTATTTTTGCATGCCTTCAACTGCTTGTGTGATCGCAAATAAACTAGGCCTAAAAGATGTAACAGCCTTTGATATTAGTGCGGCTTGTACAGGATTTATTTATCTTTTAGAGTTAGCTAAATCTATGATTGAAAGCGGTGCCAAGAGAAATATTTTAATTATTGGAGCTGAGAAAACTAGTACGATTATGGACTGGAGTGATCGTAGTATTTGCGTGCTTTTTGGTGATGGAGCAGGCGCAGCCGTAGTTAGCGCAAGAGATAACAATCCAATTTTAGATGTACATACTTCAAGCGATGGAAGCAAAGGTGAGCTATTAATAACTCCAGGTTGTGCTATTGTAAATCCTGCAAATAAGGATACTATAGAAAATCGACTAAATTTTATGAAAATGTCTGGTAACGATGTTTTTAAAATCGCTGTGAATACTCTAACAAAAGATGTGGTTAATATTTTAGAGAAAAATAAAATTCCATCTGAAAACATTGATCTTTTTATTCCTCATCAGGCTAACTTAAGAATTATTGAAGCAGTAAAACAAAGATTAAATTTTAGCGACTCTCAATGTGTTGTAACTGTGCAAAAGTATGGTAATACTAGCTCAGCATCTATTCCTATGGCGATGAATGATGCCTATGAGAATAATAGACTAAAAAATGGTTCATTAATATTGCTTGATGCTTTTGGCGGTGGATTTACTTGGGGTTCAGCGCTTCTTTATTTTGGTGGAAAGTAGTTGATATGAATGAGAATTTAATAGCCTATTTAGTTGCTTATTTAATTGGCGCAATACCTTTTGGCCTACTTTTTGGCCTACTTTTTGGTGGAATAAATATTAAAAAAAGTGGCAGTAAAAGTATTGGTGCTACAAATGTGTTAAGAGTAATTAAAGGGAGCAATCCTGCGCTTGCTAAAAAACTTGCTATTTTAACTGTTGTGTTTGATGCACTTAAGGGTGTAATACCTATTTTGGTTGGTAAATTTATATTTGAACTTGACATAGCTACTCTTTGGGCGATGGGAGTTTTGGCTGTTGTAGGACATTGTTTTTCTCCATATTTGATGTTTGAAGGCGGTAAAGGAATTGCTACTGGTGCTGGCGTATTGGCGTACTTTTTACCTTTGGAGCTTATGATTGCAGTAGTTGCGTGGTTTATCACTGGTAAAGTGCTTAAGATTTCTAGCTTAGCTTCACTTATAGCGCTTCTTGCAATGGTTGTATCATCATTTATATTCCACTATGATCTACCTGAAATTAACACGCATGCGCCAATTTTAATTATTGCATTCATTGTAGTTTATAAGCATATGCCAAATATTAAACGCCTATTAAGTGGTTCTGAGGGCAAGGTTATTTGATTAGTGTTTTTGTTGATAGCCTCGAGTTTGATACAATAATTGGTCTTTTAGATTTTGAACGAGTCGAAGCTCAAAGAGTTTGTATCGATATGGAATTTAGCGCCGATGAATTTATAGATTATGCTAAGGTCTGTGAAGTTACACAAAGTGAATTTAAAGAGCAAAAATTTTATAAAATAGAGGATGCACTAGAGTATTTTTCTATTAAATTTAAAGAAAACTACCCAAGTCTAAATAGTTTTTATATGAAAATTTCCAAAACTCAAATTATTAAAAATGCTACTGTAGGTGCAAAAATAATAAAGAATTATTAAAAATTGTTTAAATTTTCTTGAATTTTGGCTTAAATTTTGCTATAATCTCGCATTAAATTTTTTACTTTTAAGGAAAAGCTAATGAGAATTTTGATAGTAGAGGATGAGACTACGCTAGGCAAAACTATAGCCGAAGGTTTGCAAGAGTTTGGTTACCAAACAGATAATTCTGAAAATTTTAATGATGCAGAATATTTTATTGGTATTCGCAATTATGATCTTGTACTTAGCGATCTTATGCTTCCAGATGGTGATGGAATTGATTTAATTAATGTTATTAAACAAAAATCTCCACGTACATCTGTAGTAATTATTTCAGCAAAAGATGATAAAGAAAGTGAAATAAAAGCTTTTAGAGCTGGTGCTGATGATTATATTAAAAAGCCATTTGATTTTGATATTTTAGTTGCTAGACTTGAGGCTAGACTTCGTTTTGGCGGTACAAATGTGATTAAAATCGATGATTTAACAATTGATCCAGATGAAGAAAAGATTACATATCAAGGCACAGAAATTGAATTAAAAGGTAAACCATTTGAGGTTTTAACTCATCTAGCACGCCATAGCGACCAGATTGTAAGCAAAGAACAACTTTTAGATGCTATTTGGGAGGAGCCTGAGCTAGTTACGCCAAATGTAATTGAGGTTGCTATTAATCAAATTCGCCAAAAAATGGATAAACCACTTAATATTTCTACAATTGAAACAGTAAGACGCCGTGGATATAGATTTTGCTTTCCCAAAAAAGCTTAAGGGCTAAATTTGCCCTACAATTAGCATCAGCTTCTACGATGCTAATTGTTATATTTTCGGTGATGTTATACCACTATATTAAGATTACAATCTTTGAAAATATAGTCCAAAGTCTAACTTTGGAGGCTAAGAATATCTCTGCAATGAAAGAGAATGAAAGTCTTGAGTATAAAAATAGTAATTTTGATCTAATTAAAATAGTCTTAAATGATAATAATCTCACTCGACCTGAATTTGTCTCAACTAAAGATATTAATGCTACATATTTAACGCTATATTATCCATATCAAAACCGTCTTTTAGTATTAACTAAAAATACTAGCGAGTATAGTTTAATAGTAGATCAAATTTTAGTTGATATTTTAATCATTAATGCCACAGCAATATTTTTAATTTTATTTTATGCGCTATTTTTATCTAGAATGTTGCTAGCGCCTCTTCGTTCGTTTTGTCTAAAGCTTGGGCAGTTAAATGAGAGATTTCTTCAAGAGGTTGAAACAGATGAGCTTCCGGTTGAATTTAAGCCTTTGGGTGATGGAGTAAATAGATTAATTGGTAGGATTTTGACCTTTGTACAGTATCAAAAGGAGCTTTTTATCGGAGCTGCGCATGAGTTAAAAACACCACTAGCGGTAATGAAAACTAAAAATGAAGTTACCCTTATTAAAGAGCGTGATACTCAAAAATATATTGAAACGCTAAAAAACAATAATGAAGCTATAAATCAGATGAATAAAATGATTAGCTCGATTTTGGAGATTGGCAGACAAGAAGGCGCACAGTTTGAACAACCAGTGATGACTGATATGATTGCTTATATAAATGAGATTGGTAATAATTTCTTAATTCTTGCAAAAGGTGATGATAAAAATATTAGAATGAGTTTGCGCCCTCATAGTCTTAAGATTATGATCCAGCCAACTCTATTTTTACATGTATTGCAAAATTTTGTCCAAAATGCAATTAAATTCTCTCCAAAAGGTGCCACGATTGAGATAAATTCTACACTCGCAAACGGTGAATTTATCGTTCGTGTGATTGATGAAGGGATTGGGATTGATGAGAGCAAGGATCTTTTTGCTCCATTTAAGCGCTATGGAAATAGCAGCGGGGCTGGACTTGGATTGTTTTTAGCTAAAGGAGCAGCACAAGCACTTGGCGGAACGATTGAGCTGCGTAATCGCATAGATAGAAGCGGAACGATAGCGACACTAACGCTACCTATACGAAATAGTAAATATAAAAAATAAATTTAAAAGAGATTTAATGTCAAAAAGAGTTGCAGTTATTGACCTTGGATCAAATTCGGCTAGAATGGCGATATTTGAACGAACTAGTAGGCTTGGGTTTTTTATTCTTCGTGAGTATAAGGTAAAGGTACGTCTTGGCGAGGGCGCTTATGAGCGTGGTGGAGTATTGCAGCCTCAAGCAATGGATAATGTTTTACATGCATTTAGTGAATTTAAGCATTTTTTGAGAATTTATAAGGTTAGCAAGGTTTTATGTACCGGTACTTCAGCCTTGCGCGATGCACCAAATTCGAATATCTTTATTAATATGGTAAAAAGGCAGCTAGGATTAAATTTGCGAGTGATCAGTGGAGATATGGAGGCTTTTTATGGAGGGCTTGCAGCGCTAAATTTACTTAGCCCTCTAAATGAGGCTACTACGATTGACATTGGAGGCGGCTCGACTGAGTTAGCTAAAATCAAAGATGGCAAAATCGTAGATATCATTTCGCTTGATATTGGTACAGTTAGATTAAAAGAGCTATTTTTTGATAAGGGAGATATAGATGGAGCAATTAAATTTACTCAAGAGATAATTGCTAAAATTCCATCGCACTTTATAAATGAAAATATAATAGCAATTGGTGGAAGTTTGCGAGCTATATCTGGTGCGATTATGCAGTTGCAAAATCATCCAATTAGATTAGTGCATAATTTTACTTATGAGTATAAAAATTATCTGAATTTAATTAGTAAAATTGCTACAGATAAGGAATTTGATCTAAAGAATATAGCCATTAAAAAAGATCGATTTGATACTATTAGGCAAGGGGCGTTAATTTTTAGCACTGCTGCTAGAGCGCTTGAGGCTAAGATGGTCTATACTAGTGGTGTTGGGATTAGAGAGGGAGTATTTTTGGCTAATCTTCTAAGACCAAATTTAAAATCCAAAGAGTTAATTCAAATGCCGCAAATGCATAAAATTGCTTTTCCAAAAGGTTTTAATCCAAGTCTTAAAAGTCTACAAGATCGCTTTGCTAAGCGTGATAATAGCATAACTACAAGATATGCAAAGATGCTATTTAAAATTTTAGCTCCTATTCATAAGATTAATTTAGATTATCAAAATGAGTTAATAATCGCTTCAAAGCTATATAATATTGGTAGAAGTATTGGATTTTATTCTGAAAATGCTCATAGTGGATATTTGGTTAAAAATGCATTAAATTACGGCTACACACATCAGCAAAAGGCGCTAATCGCTGCTATGATCGAGTATCAGGGTAAGGCTATAAATAGTCTTGGTGAATTTGAAAAATTGCTTCCTAGTATTGATGTAGTTAGATGGCTTAGCTTTATTCTTGGACTTGCTGGAGCATTGAGCCTTAGTCCAAATATTAGCTTTGAATTTAGTTCAAATACTTTATATATTAAAGGTGCAAAGAATTTTTTTATGTTAAAAAATGAGATAAGAAAACTAATAAAGCCCGAGATTTTTGTGATTTCGTTTGAGTAGGTTGAATTTGATAGATATCAAATTCAACCAAATACCTTAAAATCTTCTACCAATTGTAAATTCAAAGCTACTTGTGTCATCGCCTTTTTTATCATCGATAGCTTGAGCGTAAAATAATTGAAGTGGTCCAATAGGAGTAATCCACTCAATCCCAGCACCTGTGCTAGAACGCTTAATCTCATTAATATCACTATGACCAATCATACCATAATCATAGAAAATCACTCCACGCATTTTAAGGCGATTAATGATTGGAAAGCTTAGTTCAAATGAGTTATTGAAGCTGATTTTGCCGCCAGTTTCAATGATTTCACAACCATTTACTACAGTGCCATTACTATTTTTAGGATTGCAGATTTTTTTCTTTGGTGTAACTGATCTGCTATCATAACCTCTAATTGAGCTAATTCCACCTAAAAATAGCTTTTCATTAATAGGCAATTTTGAGCTATCATCATTATAAATATATCCAAATCCAGATTTATACCGTAAAATCAAATCCATATCTATATAGTCTTGTAAGCCTTGATAAATATTAAATGTAGTTCGGTTTTTGATAAACTCCATATCGCCTCCAAGGCCGGCATACTCTAGGCTAGTTGATGCAATGATACCACTTCGTGGGACATAGTAATCATCGGTATTGTTAAATGATATACTAGGAGTTAATGCGCTTTTGATATTTACGCCATTTTGATATCCAGCATCTCTATAAAATGCATCTAGCCCCTCTATCTCGCTACGCTCAATTTGGTAGCTTAAATATGCGTTTATATATCTGCCTAATTGTCTTCCGCCTATAATATTAGCTCCATAGTTTTGCTCATCATACTCATCCCAGCTATAATCATTAGCAAACAGCCCCCCGCCAAGACTATAAGCTGAGTCATTTACACGTGGATTGGTTAAATTTATATTTCCACTTAATGTATCATCGCTTTTATCAACCATAATGCTACCTTTATATCCAGAGCCAAATACATTTGAGTCGCTTACTCCGGCATTTAATAGCAATCCATCGCTACTTCCATAGCCTATACCGCCTACAATGCTACCAGTTGAGGTTTCTTTTACGGCTATTTCTAAGTCGATTTGGTCTTTATCTACACGTTTTTCGATTATCTGGACATCTTCAAAATATCCACTTCTTTTTAATGCATTTTTAGAGTCTATAAGATCGGTTTTATTATATAAATTCCCTTCTGTTAAATATAGCTCACGCCTAATAATCCGGTCAGCTGTACGATCATTTCCGCTTATTATTACATCTCTTATATATACCTTTTCTTCAGGAATTACCTCATAGACTATATCAGCGGTATAATCGCTATTTTTTGTAATATTTGGATGAACTTTTACATAGGCAAAGCCCTTATTTGCTACTATATTTTCTAGAGTGCTAATATCTAATTTCATCCATGATGAGTTTAATATATCACCCTTTTGCAGCTTAAAATCATCAATTATTTCAGCTGTATCAAGTTCTAAAAACTCAGGCGCTTTAATACTAATTTGATTAGTTTTATAAATTTCACCTTCACTAATATAATAGGTCAGATCAGCTTTGTAATTATCAAAATGAGCGTTTAAATTTGGTGCTGAGACGCTAGCATCTAAGTAGCCTTTTTTTAGATATTCATCTTGAATTTTGGTGCTATCACCTGGAAGTTCGTAAATTTTAGCTTTGCCATCATTTAATCCCCACATCCATCCCATAAATTCTCTACTCTTATTTGCTACGGCTGGTTCGATATCTGAATAATCTAATGCTTTAGCTCCTACTAAATTTACATTTTCGATTATGATATTTTCACCACGATTTACTGTTAGAGTTATATGAAGTGAGTTTTTATTCTCATTTATTGGTGCAATATCGGTAGTTACAACAGTATCAAAATATCCACGAGCTTCATAAAATTGACGAATTCTTACCTTAGTATTTTCTAGAGCAAACTCGTCATACATTTGACCTTTTTTGATATCTATTATTTGTTCAATGGATTTTTGATCATTTGTAACAACACCATTAATATCAATTTTAGCAATTACTGGCTTTTCGACTAAATTTACTATTATATTGCCTGCATTTTCTTCAATAGTAATATTTTCAAAATACCCTTGTTTATATAAATTTATAATAGCACGATTAGCGATCTCATCACTAAAATTACTACCAACTTTTAGCCCACTAATATCAGTTGCACTCTCATTAGAGAGATGTAAAAGACCGTTAAATGTAATACTCTGAATCTGAGTAGCCTCCAAAGCGGCTGCTACAATAAAGCTTGAAAGTACTGCTTTTTTCATAAAATTACCTAAAAATAAAATGGGTAAAATGGTATCATAAATATTTTTAACTTTTGATTAAGTAGCCTTTTGGACTAAATTTGATATAATCGCACGCTAAAAATTTCTAAGGAAACACTATGCATGTAGGGATTATTGGACTTGGGCTTATTGGCGGGTCTTTAGGTTTAGCGCTAAAAGATATGAAGCTTATTGCCAAGGTTAGTGGATATGATTTAGATAAAAATAATGAAAATGATGCACTAAATTTAGGGCTTGTTGATGATATTATAAGCTTTGAAGAGATGAAAAAAAGCTGCGATATGATATTTTTAGCAATTCCAGTTGAAGCTATTATTAAGGTTATGCAAAACTTAAAAGATATCCCAAGCAATACTACAATTGTTGATCTTGGTTCAACAAAAGAGCAGATTTTACACTCATGCCCAACTGAAATTAGGAGCAATTTTGTTGCAGCTCATCCTATGGCTGGAACAGAAAATTCAGGACCAAAGGCTGCTTTTAAAACTTTGTTAAATGGCGCTGTAGTAGTAGTTTGTGATGATAAGAGTGCTGGAGAATTTCATGTTAAAAGAGTTGTTGAGATTTTAAGTCATGCTGGAATGAAGATTGTATTTATGGATTCAAAAAGTCACGACCATCATGTAGGAATTATCTCACATTTACCACATGTGATTAGCTATAGCTTGGTAAATTCGACTCTAAAAGAGGAAAATAAACGAAATATTTTACTTTTAGCAGCTGGTAGCTTTAGTGGAATGGCAAGAATAGCAAAATCTAATCCACAAATGTGGAGTGATATTTTTAAGCAAAATAAAGATAATCTTTTAGAAGCAATTACATCATTTAAAAATGAACTTGAAATTTGCGAAAATATGATAAAAAATGAGAAGTGGGATGAGTTAAAAGAGTGGATGGAGACTGCACGCGCTTTAAGAGAGATACTTTAATACTATTTATTGAATTTATTTAGATAGAATTTTGCGATTTAAATTTAGTAAAGGATAGTTGTGAGAGGTTCAAAGGTTAAAACTTTTATATTTGCATTGATTTTTATCGGACTTATTTTTGGTGTTGTTGGAGTATTAAACTCAAATTCAATGGATCCAGAACCACCAAAAATATCTATCAATAATGAAATTTACTGGAATCAAAAGACTCCAATTGATCTAAATATTAGTGATAATGGTACACTACAATCATTTAAAGTTACATTAGTAGATGGACAAAGCGCTCATATTATAATGGATGAAAAATTTAATGAACCACAAAATCAAGCACAGATAAATTTAAAATTTCCAAAAAGTCTAATTTTAGATAAAAACCGTGCATATGAGCTATTAATAGAAGCAAAGGATTCTAGCTTTTTAGGTGGAAATGTAGCTAGTAAAAAGGTAAATTTAATAATCGATAGTAAAAATCCTCAAATTCAACTCATAAACCAATCATATAAAATTACTAAAGGTGGCTCAGCGGTTGTAGTTTTTAAAGCAGTTGATGAGAATTTGCAAAGTGTTTATATCCAAAGCGGAGATCGAATTTTTAAACCAACTAAATTCGTAAAAGATGGTTACTGGGCTTCTTTGCTCGCATGGGATTTACAAAGCCCAAATTTTAAAGCTAGAATTGTGGCTGTAGATAAAGCCGGGAATAAGAGTTTCTCAAATATTGGCTACTATTTGCAAGATCGTAAATATAAAGAGTCTAGAATTGCTTTGAATGATAGATTTTTAGATGGTAAAATTGATGAGCTAGCCAACCAATATGCTCAAAATTATTCAGAGCTTGATAGGCTTGCAAAGTTTAAATTTGTAAATGAAACTCTAAGAGATTCAAACGAAGATATAATTCATAAGATAACTTCAGCAGTACCAGAAGAGATTATAGATAGCTTTTATATTGAACCATTTTATCCGCTTAGAAATGGTGCAGCAGTGGCAAGTTTTGGAGATCATAGATTTTATACCTATAATGGAGAAGATGTAAGTCAAAGCTGGCATATGGGGCTAGATCTTGCTAGTACAGCGATGGCATCAATTGATACACAAAATGCAGCCTTTGTGGCATATAATGATTTAAATGGAATTTATGGTGAGAATATTATTTTATATCATGGATTTGGACTTTATACACTTTATGGGCACTGTAATGGTACTTCGGTTAAACCTGGTGAGCATATTGGAGCTAAGCATATAATTGGTAAAACTGGCACTAGCGGATTAGCGCTTGGCGATCATTTGCACTTTGGGGTGTTAATTCAAGGCGTTGAGGTTAGGCCTGAGGAGTGGATGGATAGAAAATGGATGAAAGATAATATCTATGATATTTTAAATTCAGCCAAAAAAGCGATAAAAGGCTGAAATTTTAATATTTTTTAATCCTTTTAGGATTATAATTTGCAAAATTTTAAGGAATATTGTGAAACAAAGAACTATAGGAAAACGAGTAGAAGGAGTCGGAATTGGTCTTCACAAAGGTGAGCCAATTAAGCTGATTTTAGAGCCTTTAGAAGCTGATAGCGGAGTGGTATTTTATAGAAGTGATATGGCTACAAGTTTTAAAGCTGAGCCAAGTAGTGTATTAAATACTCAGATGGCTACAGTAATTGGCAATGAAAAAGCTACAGTATCGACTATTGAACACCTAATGAGTGCGATAAATAGCTATGGAATTGATAATATCAGAGTTATTTTAGATGCAAATGAAGTGCCAGTGATGGATGGAAGTGCTATTAGTTTTTGTATGATGCTTGATGAGGCTGGTATAGTCGAGCTAGAAGCTGATAAAAAAGTAATAGTAGTTAAACGCGAAGTAGAGGTACGTGAGGGCGATAAATATGTCAAGCTCACTCCATCAACTAATCCAAAATTTAACTATACAATTAAATTTGAAAATCCAGTAATTGGTTTGCAAAGTTATACTTTTGAATTTAGTAAAGAAAATTTTATAAACCAAATAGCAAGGGCTAGGACTTTTGGATTTTTAAAAGATGTACAAAAACTAAATTCAATGGGACTAGCTCTTGGTGGAAGCCTTGATAATGCTGTAGTAATAGATGGTGGTAAAATTTTAAATCCTGAGGGGTTAAGATTTGAAAATGAATTTGTCCGCCATAAAATTTTAGACGCAATTGGCGATATAAGCTTACTTGGAGCGCCTATGATTGGAGATTATGAAGCTTTTGCTGGAAGTCATGATTTAAATCATAAATTAACTGTAGCACTATTAAGCGATGAGAAAAATTATGAGATTATAACTCTAAGTGAAGCAACACAAAAAGAGTATGAAAAGGCATTTGCATAAAAAAGGTTGATATATTAGTAATTTGCCTTAGTTCACCCTTGCTTGTGGGTGTATATTTAGGTGGAAATTTAATTGAGCAGATTAAGAGCGATGAAAAAGCAAGCGAATCTTTAGGAGAGATTTTGGGTTTGCTAAGTGCTAAATTTGAGATTGGTAAAATTATTTATGCTAATGGGCCAGGAAGCTTTATGGGGCTAAAGGTTGCTTATTTGACACTTTGTACTTTTTGCGTGGCTCGTGGGTTAGAGTTTTATGGAGTTGATGGATTTGCTTTAAATGGAGCTAAACCAATTAGGGCCAATAAAAATATGAGTTTTGTGCTAAAAAATGGGACTATTAGCCTACAAAGAGTTGAGCCGTATGAATTTGAGTTGCCAATAAGTTTAGATGGTTTGGAGTTAATAGTTGATGCGTTGCCAAATTATGTTATAGATGCAGTTTAGGAGATTATAATGACGATATTTACACCAGCAACAAGTGCGAATTTAGGACCTGGATTTGACTCTTTGGGTCTAGCTTTAAAGCTTTATAATGAGGTTAGCATCACTGAACAAAAGATTAGCTCTATTAATATTATAGGCGAGGGAAGCGATAAAATTGCTCTTAAAAAAAATAATACATTTGTGAATATTTTTAATGAAACTATTGCTAGCTTAAATGGTAAGAGTTTAAATTATAAATTTAACTTTGTAAACAATATTCCCTTTTCAAGAGGACTAGGAAGTTCTAGTTCAGTTATAGTTGGCGCTATTGCAGCTGCTTATTATATTGCAGGATTTAAGGTTGAGCGTAGCGTAATTTTGGATAAAGCTTTACAGTATGAAAATCATCCTGATAATATTTCGCCAGCCGTTTGGGGTGGATTTACAGTAAATATTGTTAGTGGCGATTCAGTTTTTACTCAAAGAACAGATATTGATTCAAATTTAAAAGCTGTGGTTGTTATTCCAGATGAGCCGATGAATACCAAGCAAAGCCGTGGCAAACTCCCAGCAAACTACACAATGAGTGAGTGTGTAAGCAATCTTAGTCATGCTGCTTATTTAAGTAGCTGTTTTATTAAAAAAGATTATGATAATTTACGTCTTGCAAGCATTGATAAAATGCATGAAGAACGCAGAATGAGTGCTTTACCAGAGCTTTTTAGGGTTAAAGAAGTAGCATATGCTAATGGTTCTTTAATGAGTACACTCTCAGGAAGTGGATCAAGCTTTTTGAATTTAACCTATGATGATAGAGCGCAAGCTTTAGCGCAGGCTTTGCAGAGCGAGTTTAGTAAATTTAGGGTTGTAATTTTAGATATTGACAACGATGGATTTAATATAAAAAGCTAAAAATAAAGAAAACTAAGATATAATAGTGCGAAAATTTCATAAACCTATTAGAATGTGCGTGGTTTGCAAGAGTAGATTTTACCAAGATGAGCTTTATAAATTCCGATCAGTAAATGGTGAAATAGTATTAAATTTATGCAATGCTAGATCATTTTATGTTTGTAAAATTTGTATAGAAAAAGATGCAAAAGAGCTAAGAAAACCACTTGCAAAATTTGGAAAAAATAGTATAAATTTAAAGGAGATAATAGTCAATGGCAAAGATTAGAATTCACGAAATAGCAAAGGAGCTAGGGTCATCGTCTAAAAAAATTTTAGAGAAGGCAAAAGAGCTAGGCTTTGCGGTGACTACTGTCTCAAGCGCTGTAAGTCCAGAAGATGCTGCAAAGCTTTATGATTATGTCCAATCTGGTATAATTCCAGAGGCTAAATCAGCTAAAAAGCCAGTAGTTAAACAGCCGCTAAAAGAGGAGTCAAAACCAACTATAAAAGATGAGTCACTCAAAACTCAGCCAGTACCTGAGCCAGTAAAAGTAGTGGCTGTAGAGTCAAAACAGCAGCCAGAATCCAACCAAAAAGATGAAGCAAAACCTGAGAGTCTAGCAAATTCAAGTATAAATAAAAGGCGTGGCTTAGTAATTGTTAAAAAGAAAAAAGACGAACAGCCAAAAGTAGAAAAATCTAGTAGCCCAACAATGATAAATAATAAAGCACTTGAATCTATGTTTGGTAGTGGTGAGGAGAGTTTTAAAAAGAAGAAAAAAGATAAAAAACAATTTCAAGCCACTAAAAAAGAGAGTTCATCAAAGCTTGATTTAATGGGTCTTAGTGAATTTGGCGATGATATTGTAATCGATGATGAAGATGTTGTAGTATTGCCAGACCTCACAGTAAAACCGATTGAAACTGAAAGGACTCAAACTACTAAAAAACCTCTAAATGTTTATAAACCTGCGCAAAATAATGGATTTAATTTTGAAGGCGGAATTCAAAGAAGTAGTCGTAAAAAACATAAAAAAGTAGTAAAAGATACTCAAAATGAGAGTGTTGTAAGCGTAGATATACCAAAAGAGATTAGATTATATGAATTTGCTGATAAAATTAAAAAATCTCCGAGTGAAATTATTGGTAAGCTATTTATGCTTGGTAAAATGACTACCAAAAATGATTTCTTAGAAGAAGATGAGATTGAGATTTTAGGTGCTGAGTTTGATATTGAGATTAATATCGTAGATACTCAAGAGGAGTTTGATTATGTTAAAGCTTATGAGGACGAAGATGATCTACACGCTGAATCTAGAGCTCCAGTAGTAACTATTATGGGTCATGTCGATCATGGCAAGACAAGTTTGCTTGATTATATTCAAAACTCTAGAGTAGCAAGCGGTGAGGCTGGTGGTATTACTCAGCATGTTGGCGCTTATATGGTTGAAAAAAATGGTAAAAATATTACTTTTATCGATACCCCAGGACATGAAGCATTTACAGCTATGAGAGCTAGGGGTGCAAGCGTAACTGATATTGTTATTATAGTAGTAGCTGCTGATGATGGCGTCAAGCCTCAAACTAAAGAGGCTATTGCTCATGCTAAAGCTGCTGGTGTGCCTATAATAATTGCTATTAATAAAATGGATAAAGAGAGCGCAAATCCAGATTTAGTAAAAACTGGTTTGGCAGAACTTGAGATTATGCCTACAGAGTGGGGTGGAAGTCATGAGTTTGTACCAGTATCAGCTAAAACTGGTATGGGTATAGAGGATTTACTTGAGATTGTGCTTTTACAAGCTGAAATTTTAGAATTAAAAGCTAATCCAAATAGAGAAGCTAAAGCTACAATTATAGAGAGTTCGCTGCAAAAAGGCCGTGGTCCAGTTGCTACTGTAATAGTAGAAAATGGAACTTTAAAAGTAGGCGATACTATAGTAGCTGGTGTAGCATATGGAAAAGTAAGAGCTTTAAGCGATGATAAGGGTAGAAATTTAAAATCTATTAGACCTGGCGAATGTGGTGTATTAATCGGACTAAGCGAAGTGCCAGAAGCTGGAGAGACTTTAATT
Organism: Campylobacter sp.; assembly: GCF_017646085.1. Lineage (GTDB taxonomy): Bacteria > Campylobacterota > Campylobacteria > Campylobacterales > Campylobacteraceae > Campylobacter. The sequence goes on from NZ_JAGCNF010000077.1 coordinate 23,533, forward strand.
AGCGTAAAAAGTGATAAAGAAGCACGTGAATATGCTCAGAAAAAATATGAATATCTTCGTCAAAAAGAACTAAGTAAATCTACAAAAGTAACAATTGATGAATTAAGTGCAAAAATAGCAGAAGGTGAGCTAAAAAATTTACCTGTAATTATAAAAGCAGATGTTCAAGGCTCACTTGAAGCGATTAAAGCTAGCCTTGAAAAATTAAGAAATGATGAGATTAAGGTAAATATTATTCACTCAGGTGTTGGTGGTATCACTCAAAGCGATATCTCATTAGCAAGCGCAAGTCAAAATTGCGTTATATTAGGCTTTAATATTAGACCAACTGGAGAGATTAAAGAAAAAGCTAAAGAAAAAGCTGTAGAGATTAAAACTTATAATGTAATCTATAATCTTTTAGATGATGTGAAAGCCCTACTAAGTGGCTTAATGAGTCCAGTAATTACTGAAGAGGATTTGGGTCAAGCAGTAATACGTCAAGTAATCAATGTACCAAAAATTGGTCAAATCGCTGGTTGTATGGTAACTGAAGGGATAATTAGCAGAGGTGCTAAAATCCGTGTTATTCGTGATGGCGTTGTGGTATTTGAAGGTAATATTAGCTCACTTAAACGCTTTAAAGATGATGCCAAAGAGGTAGCTAAAGGCTATGAATGTGGTGTAGGTATTGAGGGTTATAATGATATGAGAGAGGGCGATTATATTGAAAGTTATAAGGAAGTAGAAAATAGGGCTGAAATATGAATCCGGCTGAGTTAAAGAGACTTCGCACCCAAAGTATATTAAAAGAGCTTATTCCTGAGGCTTTAAGTACTCTTGAAGATGAGTATCTTAAGGGGCTTTGTGTTACTGATGTTGAATGTAAAAGAGGAAGATATGATGCATTTGTCTATTTAGACAAAATGAGTTTTGATGAGAAGGAGCAAGCCTATATCCTTTCTCATCTTAAAAAGGTAAGTCGCCATATTCAAAATCACTGTATGGCAGCTGAGGGTTGGTATAGATCGCCAAATTTTCATTTTGTATTTGATGATAGATTAAAATATCAAAATCATATGGATGCTTTATTTGCCAAGGTTGCAGATGAGCTACAAAAGGGTAAAAAGTGAATTTACAAGAGTTAGAAAAGCTAGTAGAAGGCTGTGGCGTAGCTTTGTATGATACGGAGGTAGCTAGCGAAAATGGTCGTCAAATTTATAGAGTTTATATAACTAAAAGCAGTGGCGTGAGTTTAGAAGATTGCGAAGCAGTAAGCAAACTCTTATCGCCTATTTACGATGTAATGCCTCCAGTTAGTGGAGATTGGATTTTAGAAGTTTCTAGTCCTGGCCTTGAGAGAAAACTTAGCAAGCCAGAACATTTTGCTAAAAGCATATCTGAGATGGCAAAGATTATATTAAACGATAAAAGCGAGATAGTTGGCACAATAGTAAGTACAAATGGCGATGATATCGTAATTAATGATGGCAAACAAAATATAAATTTAAATTTTAATAATATAAAAAAAGCTAAAACCTTTATCCAGTGGTAAGTATGGGCGATGAGTTTTATCTATCTTTAGCCATTGATAAGGCATGGGATTGTCAGCTATTGACATATCCCAATCCTGCAGTTGGAGCTGTGGTATTAGATGAAAATGGTCAGATTTTATCTGTTGCCAATCATCAAATGGCTGGCTTGCCTCATGCTGAATTAAATGCAACAAAGCAAGCTTTAGAGGCGAAAGATAGCAGATTAAAAGAGCTATTTGCCACCGCAAAAAATACAAATGATCTATATAATTTAATAATTAAAAATCATCAAAATTTACTTAAAAACTCTACATATTATGTAACGCTAGAACCTTGCGCACACCAAGGCAAAACACCTCCATGTGCAAATTTAATTCTTGCTATGGGTGCAAAGCGTGTGGTAATTGGCTCAAGGGATTATGGAGAACACGCTAAGGGTGGGGCTGAGTTTTTAGCTCAAAATGGTGTTGAGGTAAAGCTTGATGTGTGTAAAGCTAGGTGCGATGAGCTTCTTGAGCCATTTTTAAGGTGGCAAAGTGGAAATTTTACCTTTTTTAAGATTGCCTTAACTCAAAATGGCGTAGCTACTGGTGGAGTGATATCAAATTTAGCCAGTCGTACTCATACTCACCATCTTAGAGCGCTTGCTGAGCTGATGGTAGTTGGTGGGGCTACAGTTTGCACAGATAGACCAACACTGGATGCTAGGCTAATTAGTGGGCGTGCACCAGATATTTTAATCTACTCATCTAAAACTGAATTTGATTTACAAATACCGCTTTTTAATATACCAAATCGTAAAGTTGAAATCTCAAATTCGATAGAGTCGGCTTTTAAAAAGTCATTTGTAATGATTGAAGGTGGTGAAAATTTCTTACGAAATTTAGATTCTAGAGTAGATTGGATTTTGATTTACCGCTCAAATGAGTTTAAGAGTATGCGTGGTATAAGCTTAGATTTTAGGCTTAAGATTATGCATAAAACTACACTTGGCGATGGAGAGCTTTTGTGGTGCAAGAGACTAGATTTAGGAATTAATGCGTGAAATATATAACTATTTTTGGCTCAGCCAGATTAGATGCTAGCAGTGAACATTACCAAAAAGCATATAAAATAGCCAAAGCTTTGGCAGCTACTGGATATGGGGTTATCACTGGCGGTGGTGGCGGCATTATGGAGGCGGCAAACCGTGGAGCATTTGAAGCTAGAGGGGATAGTATAGGGATAAATGTTATATTGCCAAATGAGCAACAGCTTAATTCTTATTGCACCAAATCGCAGACATTAAATAGTTTAAGCGAGCGAAAAAACGCTCTAATAAAAGATAGTTTTGCTTTTATTATTTTTCCTGGTGGTTTTGGAACGCTTGATGAGGCTTTTGAGGTTATTACATTGGCGCAGGCAAGGCTTAGAGATCATAAGGTGATTTTTGTTCAAAGAGATTTTTGGGAGCCACTATTTAGCTTTTTAGATAATCTTGTGAATTTGGGTTTGGTTAATAAAAATAGCTATTATAGCGCTGATAATATAGATGAAATTATGGATATTTTGCTTTTATAGCATAAATATTAAGCAGTACTAGCTTATTGTTATATTATATCAATTTACTTGGATTATACAAGACAAATTTGGCTAAATAAGTTTTAAAAATTTGTATTTTTAAGATAAAATTATTAAGATTTTGTATAAGATTATATTTACTCAAACTAATTCTAAATTTATATAATATACTATTTAAATATATTATATAAATTTTTACTATCTCGTTTTATTATATTTAGAAATATTTTGTATAATTATCAAAAAATAGTGATAAAAGGATTATTTTGAAAGTATTAATAGCATTAAGCGGTGGCGTAGACAGTTCGATGAGTGCCAAATATTTACAAGATCAGGGTTATAGTGTAGTAGGTTGCTATATGAAGCTACACGGCAGAGAGGATTACCATAGACATAATATTGAAAATGTCAAAAAAGTATGTGAGTTTTTAGGGATAGAGACTCATGTTTTAGATCTACAAGAGACTTTTAAAAAAGAGGTTTATGATCTATTTGTCAATTCATACAAGGATGGAATTACACCCAATCCATGCGCTCACTGTAATCGCTTGATTAAATTTGGTGCACTTTGGGAATTTGCTAGGAGTCTAGGCTGTGATAAAATCGCAACTGGTCATTATGCTAGAATAGAAAATGGTTTAATAAAATCTGCTATTGATGAGACTAAAGATCAAAGTTATTTCTTAGCCAATCTTGACCCGCAAATTTTACCTTATATCATTTTTCCACTTGGAGATAAGCTCAAAGTCGATATAAAAGCCCAGGCTTCGCAAATACCACAGATTGCATCGTTGGCTTCGCAAAAGGAGAGTAGTGAGATTTGTTTTGTTGAGACTACATATATTGATGTTTTAAAGCAGCACTATAATACCAATCTTCCAGGTATTGTTCGTAATTCAA
>NZ_JAGCNF010000078.1 GCF_017646085.1 Campylobacter sp.
AAAATCCGAAAAAAGATAAAAGCTAGCACCACACTAATCCAGCCAAATTTATCCACCCCTAACTGTTGCCAGCTAGAAAGCGCTATAGAAATTGCTAGCCATACGCCAGCAACCTCATCGATAACTATCGAGCTATCATCGTGAGTGCCACTTTTGGCTTCATAAGAATCAATTATGCTAATACTAGCTAAAAATAGCAAAATATTAGCCATAAAAAGTGTCTCTAATCCAATATAATGATATATTCCCACGCCAACTATCGCTCCAGCTAAACTTCCCCATGTCCCAGGTGCTGGGCGCAATAATCCAGAGTAAAAAAAAGTTACAAATAATTTTTGCATATTAATCCTTATGTAAGTGAAGTTGTCTGATATAAATTCATCAATTCTAGATAAAAATCATTTTGAGTACGCTCCTCTAAAAGCCCTACATTTGGAAATAAATCGCCACAAATCTTTTGGAAATTTTCAAATCTATCAGGAAATAGAGTGCTTAAAATCATTGCTGAAATCTCTTTACGCATTAATATTGCTGGTGGTAAAATCCCACGAAATAAAAGCTCTTTGAGCGTGTCAGATTTATATTTAATATGATGGTGCTGGCCATGTGGGCATGTTTTGGTACTAACAATAGTGCGACACTGATTGCAATAAACCAGCTCAGGCATCACAATTAGCTCAATTCCTAAATCTTTTGATACACTATCTAAGATGGTACTTGGCTGATTATGATCAAAAAACATTCCGATTCCACCGTGATTTTGCCCCACAACTAGCTTGGTTGCACCAAAATTATAAGCTGCTAGACACTCAAGAACTGGATTTATATGATTGCTAAATAGATAGGTGTTTTCAAAAGGCACAATCATAACTCGCTCACTAGGCAAGAAGTTGCTTACAAAATACTCTAGCGTTTTTTGTCTTAGTTTAAAGTCTAAATTTCGCTTACTATCAAGTGTACGGATTAAAAATATTATAGTAATATCTGCTTTATCGATAGTCATTCTCACTAGCCTCTCATGCAACCTATGAAACGGATCAGCTGTTAGCATCAGCGCAGTAACCTTTTGATAGTTATTTTCCTTTATCCTATTTAGAACATCTTCTTTAATCTTAGCTAAATTATGATCATAAATTTCAAATTCGCCGCTAACTGCGTATTTACCTGTTTTATTATCCTCATCTAATTCAACCTCTCTAGCAGCAAATATACTATTTTGTGGATTTTCTAGTTTAAAAACTGATGAGACAATCATATGGCCAACAATATTGCCATTTAGAACAAATTCGAGCTTTTGTCCTTGAGTAACTGATCTTATTATGGCTTGATTTCGTCTACCAAAAGGCGCAAATGTATAAGCATATGGCATTGGCTCACCTCTGAAGTAGCCGGTTTGATATACGGTTCTAGCCTCACTAGCATCCATTAAGCGTTTAAATTTGCCAAGAATTTGATTTTTGATAAGGCCTAGAGTGCCATATGTATCTTGATTTATATTTATGGTATTACTTTTGTCTGTAGATATCATGTTTTTTTCTTCTTTCCCATATTGATTTACGAGATATTCCAAGCTTTTTTGATATCTCAGTATCAGGTAATACATCTTGATATAATAAAATCATCTGTTTGACATACTCATCAATTGATAGTATATCGCTCATCATCGCAGCACGAGGCTCACCAAGACTTAATGAGTTAAACCCTATATGGTCACTTGCGCTATGAATAATAGTTGGCGTACCACGAAGAGATTCGATTAAATTTAGCCTAGAATCAGGACTAAGCTCATCAATATTTCTAATATAAACAAAGCTATTTGGCAATAAAGCCTTGATATCAAAGCTAAGCTTAGCATCTACAATTTTACAGTTTAATCCGCTCTCCTTAGAATAGCTAAAGACAAAACCATCACTAATTTGAATTTTGCTAGAGTGAATAATAAGTGGTAGCTTGATCTTTTTATAATCTAAGCTAGTTGGTTTATTGATTATCATAGCTGATTCTAGCATAATATTATAGGTTTCATTTAACATCTCATAGCGTTTAAATGATTCAAAAAATTTAATCTTTCTAACTAGCTCCTCTATCATAAAAGGCTTTTGAATATAATCACTTACTCCTGCTTTCATTGGGTTTGATACAGTATCAGAGCTAATATAGCTAATAAGTAAAATAATAATTGAGTTTTTGTGATTATCTATAACCTTATAAAACTCTTTTGAATTAAAGCTTGTAGATAGTAGCACAACATCATATCTATCATCTCTTAAAGCCTCAAATATATGAGTCGCAATCTCGCAACTATAGCCAAATTCAACTAGCTTACTAGCAATACTTTGAGCTAGGTAAATCTCATTTTCTACTATTAAAACTCTCATACCCTAGTCCAATCAAAATATTTTAAATTCGCACTTGCCATTACAGCAACTCCTTCGCCACGTCCAGTAAATCCTAGCTTTTCACTGGTAGTAGCCTTTATATTTACCCTAAATCTGCTTAATCCCATTACATCTGCTATGGTTTTTGCCATTTCATCTTTATATGGCGATATTTTTGGCTGTTCGCAGATTATAGTTAAATCAACATTGATAATATCAAATCCAATAGATCGCACAAACTCTACACTGCGTTTAAGTAAAATTTTAGAATCAATCCCTTTAAATTTCATATCATTATCTGGGAAAAGCTGACCAATATCAGGGGCGCCTGCTGCTCCTAAAATCGCATCACAAAGCGCATGAATAGCCACATCTCCATCGCTATGAGCCTTAAAAGCCTTATTAAATGGGACTTTAACTCCAGCTAAATTTAAATAATCACCCTCGCAAAATGCATGCACATCAAAGCCATTTCCGCAAAATATATCACTTGATGGTGGTTCAATATTTAAGAGTTTTAAATCATCTTTATAAGTTAGCTTTCTAGCTCTCTCATCGCCTTCTACATACCACACCTTGCCACCAATAGCTGCAATAGCTGAACTATCATCTGTATAGATTGTATCGCTATCTAAGGCTTTTTTTAATATATTAGTTTTAGATAGTTGTGGAGTTTGAATTCTCTTTAACTCATCTCTATTTATATACTCGCTAGCATAAGCTACTGTATCGCTTACTTTTAGCGCTGGAACGATACAATCTGCTAAATTTGCATCATTTATTAATCTTTTAATTAATGTATCTGGTATATCTATTCTAGCTATATCGCTTACCATTACATAATCGCTATTAATATGATTTAATGCATTTTTAAGGCTCTCTTGACGTGTTGCGCCACCTTGGATAAATTTAATATTTGAGGCAAATCTTGACATATATTCACACTCATTACTAACTACAATAATCTCTTTGAAATTATAATTTGAGCTTATATTTTTAGTAGCTTTTAGCCACAATGGGTCATCTTTGGTGCGTAACCACTGTTTTTTAGTCGCTAGGCCAAACCTTGTAGAACTTCCAGCGCCTAGCATTATTAAAGAGATATCAATCAAAATATGTCCTAAATTTAAAATTATGTTACTAAATTATACACTTTTTTTAATTTTATTTGACTGAAAGTCAAATCTATTTTAATCATAAATTAGCCATTTGATGGCCTTAATATGGATATTTTAAAGCAAAAATACTTAAATTTACTTACAAATTACACTTAAAAAGTATATTTAAGCTATGTTAAATTTAAGCTTTTTTGTGTAGCATATTCCCAATTGTATCTTTAAAAGTCCTATTTGTAACATTAAAAATATTAAATTATATAAATATAATTCACAAATAAATTTAAGAGTTGTTTTGTATTTAATTATCTGTTGTAGAATTTGAGCTTTAAAACTTAAAAAAGGACAGCAAATGAGACAAGAGTGGTGTCAAAAACGCCAAAATGACCCTACTCCAACTCAGATGTATTATGCCAAAAATGGTATAATCACTAAGGAGATGGAGTATGTAGCAAATATAGAAAAATTAGACGCTACTAAGGTTAGAGAACTAGTCGCAAGTGGAAAACTCATAATCCCAGCTAATATCAATCACCACAATCTAATCCCAATGGCAATAGGTAGAGCAGTAACTTGTAAAATAAATGCAAATATAGGCTCAAGTGCGATAATTAGCAATATAAATGAAGAGATAGAAAAGCTAAATGTCTGTTTAAAATATGGAGCCGATACTGTAATGGATCTAAGCACTGGCGGCGATTTAGATGCTATTAGAAGAGCAATTATAGCAAATTCAACCGTACCAATTGGCACTGTGCCAATCTATCAAATAATCCACGATATCAAAGATTTAGACAATCTAACTCCGCAAATTATGCTTGATTGTATAGAAAAGCAAGCAAAACAAGGCGTGAGTTACTTTACAATTCATGCTGGATTTTTGCTTGAGTTTATGCCATTAGTTGCTAAGCGTAAAATGGGGATAGTTAGCCGTGGTGGAAGCTTGATGGCTAGCTGGATGATGAAACATCATAAAGAAAATCCATTCTATACTGCATTTGATGATATATGCGATATATGTGCTAAATATGATGTAGCTCTATCTCTTGGTGATAGCTTGCGCCCTGGTTGCCTTGCTGATGCTAGCGATGAGGCTCAAATGGCTGAGCTAAAAGAGCTTGGAAATCTAACTAGAAGAGCATGGGCTAAAAATGTTCAAGTAATGGTAGAAGGACCTGGCCATGTACCATTTAATCAGATTGAATTTAATATGAAAGAACAGCAAAGACTATGCGATGATGCACCATTTTATATCCTTGGGCCATTGCCTACTGATATTGGCGCTGGATATGACCATATAACAAGCGCTATTGGTGGAACTATGGCTGCATATCATGGTGCTAGTATGTTATGTTATGTTACGCCTAAAGAGCATCTAGGCTT
>NZ_JAGCNF010000079.1 GCF_017646085.1 Campylobacter sp.
ATTTTTATCAATCTTAATCCTTATAAAAGCTTTTTGAGTCTATTTTCATAGCTTAGAGCATCTTGATGGCACACATCAATGCATCTACCACACATGGTGCAATCTCCACTTACGATGCTAAATTTTTCTCCTGGAATATCTTTATTTTTAGTTTTTGTAATCTCTAAAACTTTTGGGACAATACAAACATCCATACAAACAGCGCAGTGATCGCATTTTTCCTTATTCCAGCTAACCTTTATAGCCCTAAATTTAGATAGTAATGAATAAAGAGTTCCAATAGGGCATACATATCTACACCAAAATCTTCTACTAAAGAAAACTTCAGCTAAAAATACCAAAACAGCCCACCAAATCGCAGCGCTATATCCATATATGATAAATCTTGAGACTATACCTACAATATTAAAAATTTCAAATATTAAATAACCGCTAATTAAACTTAAAATCCAAAAAGCTAGCAAAAATATATATCTAATTTTTGTATCAAATTCTCTTTTTTTGATTATTTTTTTGCTAATTAATTTAGCATTTAATTTCTCAGCAAATTCGCCAAAAAAGTTATATGGACAGACCCATGAGCAAAATGCACGTCCAGCAAAAAACATATAAAATGCCAAAATAGTAAATGTGCCAATAAGCAAATTTACAGGCAATTGCCCTCTGCTAAGTATAACCTCGGTAGTAATAAATGGATCAGCTAGATGAAAGCCTAGCATTCTAGACCCAGTAATATCACCTTCAATGACTTGAATATCTGCTACAAATGAAAGTACAAACAAAAGATGAATTAAAATCATCGTAAAATATCGGTAAAACCTTATACTAGGACGCTTTTTACCATTTTTTGTTGTAGTTATAAAAGTTGAGAGAAAGCTAGCATTTGTTACTGTTTGGCGACCTTGATATTTATTCATGATATTTATTTAAATTTAGATATCTCTTCAGCTAGAATTGTCAAGTTCTCATCGCTGACATTATCTAAAAGTCCTTCCATTAAACTATTTGGTATTTTACCAGCTTTATACTCATTTAATCTAGCTAGAATATCTTCTTTGCTTTTACCAATGATTGATGGGGCTAAGATTCCAGAGCCATCTTTGGCGTGACATGGTGCGCAGCTTTGTAGATATAATTTGCTTATCCCATCACTACTTACTGATACACTTTGCTTTAATTCTTTAATTTTATTTAACTCATCATTTGTTTGGAATTCGCTTGAACTGCTAGTAGTTTGCGCAACTGGCTTTGGTTCATTTTTTACTGGTTCTTGTACTGCTTGGGTTGTGCTATCAGAGCTAAACAACATAAAAAGCATTAAAACAACAACTAAACCGCTTAAGATTAGGGCTACTGCTTTACCTATATTCATTTTTTACTCCTAAATTGTTCATTAAACTGACTAATTTCCTTGGCTATATCTGCCACCTCTTTATCACTCATTGATTTTACAAGATCAGCCATTAATACATTAGCTTTTGTTTTAGTGCGATATGCAATTATCATATCATATATCTGCTCGCTTGTTTTATCTAGTAGTGATGGACCAATGATTCCATTAGCATAATCATCATGGCAAGCTGAACATTTTGTAATGAAATTTTTACTTAATTGACCTCTTAGTAAAGCTTTATTAACGCTTTGAAGTGGTGGTCTAGTAAAGGCAATAGCGCCTATAGATTTAGTAGTTTCATTTGATTCACCAACTCCAAATTTAATATTTTTCTTTCCATCAATATCATATACAACCCATTCATCAGATTTTATTTGATTATTATTATTGCCTTTTTTGATCGTAATTGAACTTGTAGTAGTTGTTTTATTTAGTTCTTGTGGATCGTTTTTAATATTTTGTTCGCTTGAACATCCTATAAAAATTATAGCACTTAGTAGTATTATAATTGACTTTTTCATATTTATTCCTCATAAATTTCTTTATA
>NZ_JAGCNF010000080.1 GCF_017646085.1 Campylobacter sp.
AGAGCAGGTTTTAAGCGAATTTTATGCTAAGTCACCTGAGCAAATGGGTGAAATTTTTGCCGATATCCCAGAGGTTATAACTAATACTCAAGAGATTGTACAAAAATGCAATCTAGAGATAAAACTAGGTGATGCTACTCCACCAAATTTTAAATTTACCCAAGAGTATGCCAAAACAAGAGAATTAGCCCTACCAAATCCAGATATCGAGTATGACTTAGACAATGATAGCGCCCTATTTGAGCATGAATGTAAAGAGGGGCTTAAAAAGCGCTTAGAGTTTATTGATCCTAGCAAGCATCAAATATATAAAGATAGACTAGATTTAGAGATTAAAACTATCAAAAATATGAAGTTTCCAGGCTATATGCTTATCGTTGCTGATTTTATCAATGAAGCAAAAAAACGCGGAATTCCAGTAGGTCCAGGTCGTGGCTCAGCTGCTGGTAGCTTGGTAGCTTATGCTCTTCGTATTACTGACCTTGATCCAATACCTTATAACTTACTATTTGAGAGGTTTTTAAATCCAGAACGTATAAGTATGCCTGATATCGATGTAGATTTTTGTCAAAATCGCAGGGGTGAAGTAATTGATTATGTTATACAAAAATATGGTCAATATAATGTAGCCCAAGTAGCCACATTTGGTAAATTACTTGCTAAGGGCGTCATTAGAGATGTAGCTAGAGTTATGGGAATGCCATATTCTGATGCTGATGCAATGGCAAAATTAATCCCTGATGAATTAGGTATTGCGCTTCAAGGTCATATCAATAAAAAAGGCGAATTTGAGCCAGGAGCTTTTGAAAAAGAGCCAAAAATCGGTGAATTAATAGAAAGTAATGAGCTAGCAAGAAATGTGTGGAAGTATGCTTGCGAGCTTGAAGGGTTAAATAGAAATCCAGGTATGCACGCTGCTGGTATAGTAATTAGCAATGAAGAACTATGGAAAAAAGCACCGCTATGGAAGCAAAGTAATGCTGAAGATGGCCACTATGTAACTCAATATACTAAAGACTATCTTGAAGATGTAGATCTTATTAAATTTGACTTTTTAGGGCTTAAGACTCTAACAGTAATTGATAATGCTATAAAGCTAGTCAAGGCTAGATTTAATAAAGATATCTTATGGGAGAGAATTGACTTTAACGATCCAAAAACCTATGAAACTATACAAAGCGGCAATACCCTTGGAATATTTCAAATAGAATCAAGCGGTATGCAAAAGCTAGCTGCAAAATTAAAGCCAGACTGCTTTGAAGATGTTATCGCTATGATTGCCTTGTATCGTCCAGGACCGCTTAATTCAGGAATGGTAGATGATTTTATCGATATTAAACATGGCAAAAAGAGTGTAGAGTATGCATTTGAGGCATTGCGTCCGATTCTAGAGCCTACATATGGGGTTATAGTTTATCAAGAGCAGGTTATGCAAGTAGTGCAAACTGTAGGTGGATTTAGCCTTGGCGGTGCTGATTTAGTTCGTAGAGCAATGAGCAAGAAAAAAGAAGATGAGATGCTTAGATTAAAGACTGAGTATCTTGAAGGTGCAGCTAAAAACGGCTTTGATACTACTAAAGCTGATGCACTTTTTGAATTGATTATGAAATTTGCAGAGTATGGATTTAATAAATCTCACTCCGCAGCTTATGCGCTTATTACATTTCAAACAGCATACTTAAAGACATATTATCCAGCTGAATTTATGGCTGCACTTTTAACTAGCGAAGAGAATAATACTGATAAGATAACTAAGTATATAGAAGAGATTCGTCGCCTTGATATAGAGCTTTTACCACCTAGTGTAAGCAAGAGTAAAAGCGAATTTAGTGTAATTAGCAAAGATGGCAAAGATGCTATTATCTACGGTCTTGGTGCTATAAAGGGCGTAGGAGGCTCAGCTATTGATGAGATTATAGATATGAGACAAGATAGAATGAACACTCTAGAGGATTTAGTATCTAATAGTGATTGTACTGTAATAAATAAGCGTGTATATGAATCACTTATAAAATCAGGCGCATTAGATGAGTTTGGTTATAGCAGAAAGACTTTAATGCAAAATGTCGAATATCTCACCGAACAATCCAAAAAAAGTAGTACAATTAAAAAAGATGCTAAATTTTCACTATTTGGCGATGATGATAGTATGAGTCAGATCAAATTAAGCTTAAATATCGCTCAAGGTGAGTTTAGCCAACGAGAGCTTTTAGGCTTTGAACAAGAATATCTAGGCGTATATATCAGCGGCCACCCTCTTGATGAGTTTAAATCTAGTATGTCAAAGATAGCACATACTAATTCATCTGAATTTGATAATATAGAAGATGGTAGTGAAATAATAGTAATTGGCAAGGTAGAAGATATATCAGTTAAGCTCACCAAATCAGGTAATAAGATGGGTATAATCACTATCCTTGATATGTATGGAAGTATGGAAGCAACAGTATTTGCTCAAATGCAAAAGCTAGAATCTATGCCAAAAGAGGAGCTAGAAAAGCCGCTTGTATTTAAGATGGTATTAAATAAAGACGATCAGCAAATTCGGCTAAAAGTAAATGAAATATACACTTTAGAAGAGGCGCAAAATACAAAAATTACTCTAAAATCCAATAAAATTACCGCTGAAGAGCTAGAAGAAAATAAAGAGTATTTTGATGCTATTAGGCACTCTACTATATTAGATGTACTAAAAAGCGCTAAAAATGGCGAACATCTAATAATCGCTAAAATCAATAATATAAGCATTAAAGATACAAAATCAGGCAATAAAATGGCAGTTATTAGCGTAGCTGATAAAAGCTCAAATGCTGATATGTTTGCTTTTGATGTAGCATGTGCTCAAGCTAGTCAAATAAGCGATACAAGTAAGCTCTACGCTCTTAAAATTACCCCGCCACGTGATGCAAACTCAAAGATTATCATAAATCAAATAATTGATATTGATGAGGCTAAAAATGGTGATATAACCTTAAGAAATGCCCCTAGAAAAAGAAGTCAACAAGACTCTGCGCAAACTACTAAGCCAGTAGTATCAATAGTTGGCAAGATAGAGATTGATTTAGAACTAAGTCAATTAAACAAAAACAAAATAAATGAAATTTATCAACTCGCCTATAAACATAATGCTAAAATCGGGGAGAAAAAAAGCTTACTTTTAAGGGTAATAGATGAGAATAAAAATCAAGTAATGGTATTTACTACTGAATTTAGTGTAAGTGATGAATTCAAAAATGAAGTAAAAATGCTTTTGGTTGGATAAATGTATTAAAAATTATTAAGTCGTGATTTTGAAAGAATATTAAATGAATAGAAAGTTATATAAACCATTTGGTCATGGTGCTATTCTTTTTAAAATGCGTAGAGTTTATAGTATTAATAAAACTAGCAAAGCATTATAAATCTTTAAAGACAAAGATTTATAATCAAAAGAGTTATAAATTAACAAAATACACTATACTTGGCACATGAATATATATTTATATTTAAAAAATAAATTTAAATGTTGCTAGCATAGCTACTAGCAACATTTTAGAAAAAATATATTAAAATTTCTTCTTCTTAGCCTCTTGAACTATTGCATTAGCAATCATATCAACTTCATTGGCTATTTTATCGCTATCTTGAGCAATTTTAGTATTTTG
>NZ_JAGCNF010000081.1 GCF_017646085.1 Campylobacter sp.
GTAAATAAAGACGCCAAACCAAGTAAAGAGATTGCAGCATTAGGCAAATTCAAAGAAGATACCATATCGCTTAATAAAGTTGCTAATGAGCTAGAAAACGCACAAAAAATCTATAAAGAACTAGGCTGGAAATAGTTTAGTTCGTAATTTTATATTTTTTTTTGCGATAATAAGCTACCGTTAAAGCTATGCTTTGCGGGGCTTTTTAAATTTGCTTTTTACATTGTATAGTTTTAGCAAAATTACCACAAAATAAATTCATTAAAATCCTATAAATATAAAACTTTTTCTTAATAAGCCTTGATAAACAAAGAGATTTTTCTACCGCAAAATAATATTCAGCGCTAATTAAGTCAAATTTAAGTATAATTTTATCGAAGTTCGTAGGGGCGACGGAGTAGCGGATTTTCCGCTCCGCCCTATCTTTCATTCACATATTTTAATAAATCACTGCCAAATTCTCGTAATAAATCATCTAAAAATATATTTATATTATCAGGGTGCAACCCTATCCAAACATTATGAATTTCTGTGGTAATTCTAGGTGAAATATGTCCGTTATTTGAACGAATTTTAAGTATATTTTCCCAATGAAATGAGCGATTTCGAAGTGTTTTTAAAAGATCAAGCGATATTTTTACTTTATCTTTATTGCTAAATTTATGCTTTATCCCATTTTTACGGTAAAAATTTCTATTATATTTATCATATTTTACAAAATCCATATCCTTTAAATTCATTATTTTGCTTAGCAATTTTTGCTTATGTATAATAAAAATTATATTACCTAGTGATAGTCTAGATATATTTTGCGAATGAGACAGCTTGCTATCTACCATTTGAGAATAATCTTTACTTATCCAGTCATCGCCAAATTTAAAACACATCAAACGATCAAGCTGGTTTCTAAGCGCTATCTCGATAAATCCTAGCTTATGTGCTATACTGCCAATAAGATTTAGATTTTTCCTATGCTGCTTGATATCAAACTCATACGAGGCTAATCTATCTTTTGAAAATAATTCCACAGCTCTACTAAAATCCATCAAATTCCTTTATTTTTATTCTTTTTTGAGTTGAATTTATCTTTAAATTTTTATCTTTTTTTGGAAGTGTGCTATTGCGAGTGATGCGTGATAATCTCATTATCATCGCACAAAACAAATCGCAAAAATTCAAATTTGGAATGCTATTTGCTTAATAAGCCAAAATTAAAATAAATTCTAACACAAAGGATAAATTATGATGGGAGCATTATGGTCTGGAGTTACTGGTCTTCAGGCGCACCAAGTAGCGATGGATGTCGAAGGTAACAACATCGCCAATGTAAATACCGTAGGCTTTAAATACTCTCGTGCGAGTTTTGCTGATCTATTTAGCCAAACTCAAAAGGTAGCCACCGCCCCACAAGGCGACCTAGGTGGTAAAAACTCTATGCAAATTGGCCTAGGCTCCACGGTTAATACAGTTACTAAAATCTTTAAACAAGGTACAATCCAAACCACTGATAAACAAAGCGATATGGCTATCCAAGGCGATGGGTTTTTTGTCGTATCAGCTGATGGTGGCAAGACCTATATGTATACTAGAAATGGCGACTTTAGCCTAGACTCTCAGGGCAATTTCGTAGATCGTAACGGCTATGTAGTCCAAGGCTGGATGAGAAACGAAGATACCGGCACCATCGATCCTACTAGCCCATTAAGCAATATCGTAATAGAACCTGGTATGGCTATGGAGGCTAATCCTACTAGCGAGCTAGCTATAATAGCCAATCTAAACTCAGGCTCAAACATCGGAGCTAAAAACTCACCTATCTATACTCTAGACCATTATAATGATTTTTTAGATGCTAATGGTAATGGCCTATGGGAAGATGGCGAAGCTAAAAATCCAAATGACCTAAGCAACAACACCTACTACATAAACTCAAATAAAGAAGTAGCAGTAAAAGAAGCCGGCGTGGATCTAGGCGTAGTATTTAACGGCTCAGGAGAGGGGCTAAACCTAAGAGAGGGCCAAGGTATATGGGTTAGCTACGCTGATGCAAAGGCTACATTTAATGAGCTTCCAGCTAATCAAGGTCAAGGTAATGGTAAATATAAACTACATATCTCAATCAACGGTATAGAGATACCAGCTACTGAGCTAGGTAATATGGATGAAATAGTTAAAAAGATAAATGACTATACTGCTCAAACTGGAGTTAGAGCTACAGCAATAGATGGTAAAAAACTTCAACTAACAAATACAAATAACCAAGGCACCACCGATGCTACTAAAAATATCAAGATTAAAAAGCTAGAAGGCGATACCACATCTATCCAGACAACTAGCGTAATCACAGCCTATAAATATACCTACTCTTCAGGCGCTGGAGCGACAGCAGGACATCACTACAATGATAGTGCTGCTAGAGTAGTAAAGACTACAGAGGATCTAAGGCGTGCTATGCAAACAGATGCTAGAGAGTATGTCAACTACGCTGGATCAAATGTATCAAACGCAGTAAATGCTGCTACATACTTTGTAAATGCTGTAATAGCTAGGATTGATGGTGGTCAAGGTAATTTTGCTCCTGGTGGGGGTCAAGACGCAATAGAGCAAGCTATTGAAGATCTTGATAATGCTATAAATGATCAAACTTTATTTGCTAACCTTAAAGGTAAAGGCGTAGTAACTGAGCCAATTTCAGAATCAGCAGTAAAAAGCATTAGTGAGATAATAACCGCTATAAACACTATCGGTGCAGATGCTGGAAATCAGTACAATAGTGTAAATGATCTAAAAGAAGCATTAAGGGGACTAATTACAGATGATAAGCTAGCGCAAATGGCTCAAGATGAGTGGGACTCTCCACTAGATGCTGATGGTAATGGTAACTTTGCTAACAATGCTGCAAATGACTTGCCTACTGCAGACGCAGATAATACAAATAGCAACGCTACATATAGAGATATAAATCTAAATGATGGTGTGCAAGTAACTGTAAATGAAAAAGGGCAATTTGTCTTTAGAAATCCAGCTGGCGATGCAAGCTATGGACAAAATGATGGACACACAATCCAAAACGCCCAAAACCAACCAGGTGGCACAAAGGTAGAAGATAGCGCAAATGCCTACACTGATGCACAAGGTCAAAAGCTAGTCCCATCAAATCAAGACACATATATCAACGACTACGCTATGCAAATAGCAGTAAGTGGCTATAGCAATGCAGCTCAAAATGTAAATGAAAACTCAGCCCTAGCTGATGTATTTAAAGCTCTTGGCGGGAGTCTAGCAACTGGAACAGGTGAAAAGGTCTCAAGCAACCTAACAATGTCTAGCCACGCAGCTACCACTGAGATATATGATAGCCTAGGGTCTAAGCATGAGATTAAATTTGAGTGGAGAAAGGTAAGCTA
>NZ_JAGCNF010000082.1 GCF_017646085.1 Campylobacter sp.
AAGTTGTTACCCATAAATTGGCCATTTTTTATCCTAAAATATTGAAATTTGACTTATAGTATCGCTAAAAAAAGTTAATATTAATCTATTTTTTAGTAAAATATCCGATTAAAAATCTTAAGGAGTCGAGGTGTTATTTACCAAAGCCAGTGAATATGCTATGCTATCATTGATTTTATTATCACAAGCTAATCACCCAAAAGATGTAGATACTATATCATCTGAACTTGGAATTTCAAAAAGTTTTTTAGCAAAAATTTTGCAAAATTTAGCAAAAGAGGGTATATTGCACTCCTTTAAAGGTGCAAATGGCGGGTTTGTCTTAGCCGATAAACCATCAAATTTAAGTATTAAGCGCATTTTAGAGAGTGCTGAAAAGCGTAAGGTAAATGTATTTGAGTGTGCCAATTCTAGATGCGATTGTCCTAGCAGTAAAGGCGATGGATGTAAAATTTGGCCTATGTTTAATGATTTACAAGGTCGAATTGATGAGTTTTTAGATCAGATTACCTTAACTGATATTATAAAGAAATAACCTTGGCTAAGCGCAATATTCTAACAATGGTGGCGCCATTTTTAGCGCCTGTGATGAAAGCAAAGAGTTTAACTGTAGTTTTTGTTATTATAGCAATTTTAGCTATTATCATTGTGCCATTACCTAGTGCTGTGTTAGATTTTTTCTTAGCACTATCTATAGCTATATCTGTTCTTATAATTTTAATATCTATATATATACCACGACCAACAGATCTTAGCACATTTCCAACATTGGTGTTAATAATTACCCTGTTTAGATTAGCGCTCAATATTGCAACAACTAGAATGATTTTAAGCGAAGGGCATAATGGACCAGAGGCTGTAAGTGAGATTATTGCTAGTTTTGGTAAATTTGTTGTCGGTGGAAACTATGTAATTGGGGTTATTGTATTTTGTATTTTAGTTCTTATAAATTTTATGGTTGTAACCAAAGGTTCAACTCGTGTAAGTGAGGTTCAAGCTAGGTTTACTCTAGATGCAATGCCAGGCAAGCAGATGGCAATTGATGCAGATTTAAATGCTGGATTAATTGATGAGCAAACTGCTAAGCAAAGACGCCAAGATATAATTGCAGAGGCTAATTTTTACGGAGCAATGGATGGTTCTAGTAAATTTATAAAAGGTGATGCTGTAGCTGGTATTATAATTACTATTATTAATATTATTGGTGGATTTTTAATCGGTGCATTTCAGCACGATATGGAAATAAAAGATGCAGCAGCTACATATACAATTCTTACTATTGGCGATGGATTGGTGAGTCAAATTCCTGGGCTTATTACCTCAACAGCAACAGCAATTATAATTACTAGAGCTAGCAAAGATGAAGATAACTTTGCTGAAGGCGTTGTAAGTCAGTTGCTTGGTGAGTATAAAACACTTTTAATTGTCGGTTTTATACTATTTATATTTGCTTTAGTGCCAGGTCTTCCGACATTCTCTTTAGGATTTATGGGCTTATTATTTTTAGGGATTGGATTTATTTTAAAAATGATAGAAGAGGGGAAAATCGATTTTAGTGCTGTCAAAACCGATAAAAATGGCTCTCAGCAAGCCGGAAATGGTAATAAGGCTGCACCATCGGCTAATAAGCTACCTAAGAAAAGTGAAGAAGAGATTGCCCTTGAAGAACAAGCTAAAATTGATGATATATTAAAGATTGAAATTTTAGAGTTGGATTTAGGTTATGGACTTTTAAAGCTTGCTGACGGGGATCTGGTTGAGAGAATCCGTGCTATGAGACGAAATATGGCTACAATGTTAGGATTTTTGATGCCTAAAATCAGATTAAGAGATAATATCTTGCTTGGGCCAAATGAGTATAAATTTAAGCTCAAAGGTGTCGTAATTGGTTCAGGCGTGGTATATCCTGATAAATGTTTAGCAATGGATAGTGGTTATGTAAGCGCTGATATTGATGGGATTGCAGTAAAAGATCCAGCCTTTGGGCTTGATGCATTATGGATTGATCAAAATTATAAAGAGGATGCAATTTTAAGTGGTTATACAGTAGCTGATGCAGCTAGTGTTATCTCAACCCATATGAGTGAGCTAGTTAAGCAAAATGCAAGTGAATTACTAACTAAGCAAGAGGTTCAAAATATTCTTGAAAAGGTAAAATCTGAATATTCTGTAGTTGTAGATGATGCACTTAAAATTGTTGGCGTAGGAGTGATTCAAAAGGTATTAAAAGCTTTACTTAAGGATAATATTCCAATTAAAGATATGTTAAGTATTCTTGAGGCTATTAGTGATGTAGCTGAAGTTAGTAAGAATTTAGATATGATTATTGAACATGTACGTGCAGCTCTAGCTAGAGTTATTACTTCTATTTATACAGATGAAAATGGTCAACTAAATTTCTATATCCTAGAAGCACCAGCCCAACAAAAGCTAATTGATAGCCTAAGTTATAAAGATGGAGCATATACCTTAATGATAAATGTAGCCCAAACCTCAGCTATAGTTAGTGCACTAAGGGCAAAAAGAGAAAATAGACCTATAAGCGAACAAGGCGATATGGTGCTTTGCGTTGAGCCAAGTATTCGTAAATTTATAGCTAATATAGTTCAAAATTTTTCAATCGATATAGCAGTGCTAAGTTTTGCTGAGATTGCTCCAAATACTCAGTTTGAAACACTTGGCACTATAGAGATACCAGAACTTTAATAAAGGAATAAAATGAAGATTTATCATCTTAGTCACACTGATTTAGATGGATACTCTTGCCAATTTGTTAGTAGTTTTTATCTAAAAAATGTCGAATTTTATAATTCAAACTATGGTAAAGAGATTGATAAAAAGATGTCGCATATAATTTCAAAGATAGGCGATGAAAAGGCAGTGATTTTAATTACTGATCTAAATTTAACCAAAGCTCAATGTCAAAGCTATCAAGAGAAACTTGAAGGTAAAGATGTTAAGCTAATTTTGCTTGATCATCATCAAACAGGAGCTGAGTGTGCAGCAGAGTTTTCTTGGTATTATTTAGATAATGCTAGAAGTGCGACAAAAATTTGTTATGATTTTTTTAGTGCAATTTTTGGCAAAGATGAGAGATTAGGTGCATATTGTGATGTGGTAAATGCTGTCGATATATGGCTAAAAAATGATCCTAATTTTGAACTTGGTAAGGTTTGTATGGGTGCAATTGCTGGGGCAAAAGAGATAAATAAAGTAATGTTTGAAGATGAGCACATAGAGTATATTTTTTATCTTATGAGAAGCTTTTGTGAGTTTTTAAGTCTTAATAATGCCCATATTGAGCTTGATAATAGACTTCATGGAATTAAAAAGGAGTTTTTTTACCTTAAAAATGATGATACTTTAAGCAATCTAAACTCTAGTTATCTAGTTAGACGTCTTGAAGCTAATAAAGATAAATTTAGTATAAATTACCGTGGTAGTAAGGGGATATTGACTTATAATATTGGTAGCGCAAGTGTGATTGGTAATGATTTTTTAGTAGCAAATCCTGAATTTGATTTTTTTATCGATATGACTAGCAAAAAGACTATGAGCTTTAGATCAAATGGCGAATTTGATGTAAGCCTAATGGCTAAAGAGCTTTGCGACGGCGGAGGGCATAAAAATGCCAGCGGTGGATTTTTTGCTGGATTTACAGATAGCTACAACTATGATGATATTAAGGCTCAAGTAGTTAATTTAATCAATAAAAAGACAGGAGAATAAAGATGAAAAACTATGAAAACGATATAACGCTTGAAGAGATGAGCTATGAATTGGAGTTAGCTACTCTTGGAATGCTTTACTACGCTGGAGTAAAAAAAGAGCGTTTAAATGACGCCTTTGATAGATATATAGATGTTATAGATGATGTATTAGAAAACAGCGATGCAAATGGCGTTGATGAAGTTATTACTGTGATTGAACATCTCAAAAAGAGCTGCCCAGAACTATTTAAAAAATAGTCTTCTGCTCTTAAATTTTAGTAATCTGATCGCTAGTTGACCTTTTTTATTTAAGATTTTATAATAATTCCAAATATTAAAATTAAATCTAGCGATCTGAATTTGGGCAAAGATTTGCTCTAAATCATCTCTCTCTTTTGCAGTTAAACTATTCATCAAATTATCTCCTTTGAATTAAAACGAAATTATACTTGATAGCTTATTAAAAATCAATAAAATTTAGATTGTCTACATTTTATATTTTTATTTTATATAGATAATATTTAATAAAAATAAGCAATCAATCATATAAATTGCTAAATAAATTTACAAATTTTAATCTTTTTGCTTAAAATACTTGACAAAGATTGGCTCAATGTTGTATAATTCACTTAGCAATTAAATATAAAGAGTGCTAATAATGAAAGTAGATAAAAGAGATTTAATATTAGAATCTATCATTCATGCATACTTAGAAGCTAATGAGCCAATTGGCTCAAGCGAGCTTGGCATGAGAATGAATGTTGCTATTCCAGCATCTACTATTAGGGTCTATTTTAAAAAACTTAGCGATGAAGGAGCTATCACACAGCTACATATAAGTGGTGGAAGGATTCCTACAGCTAGCACTATGGAGATTTATTGGCAAAATAGGCTTAAATTTAACTCAGCTATAGTCATAAATGATAGTGATTTGTTGAATTTTTTAGTCTATGAAAATGGTATTTATTGCATGATTTTTGGAAATCAAAAGCTATTTTTAAAAGAGGTTTTAAATCTTAAAGATCGCTTTTTGATCCTTGATTTTGATATTCAAAGCATATCTATTAAATTTAGCTCAAAGGTTGAGAGATTTCTAAGTAATCTATTGGGAGCTAGTTTAGATGAATTAGATTGTATCTCTATGCAAGTAGGGCTAAGCGAGCTAAGAACAAAGATTAAGGCATTAAAAAGAGGTGAAATTTTATTTCAGGAAAATGAAAAAGTTGCTTTTGAAATTTGCAAAGATGATAATATAAAGGCGATTTTAGATCCATCATTTGGGGATAATTTTAAAGGGAATTTAGCCTTTGGCCCACTATTTTCTACTGGCTATATGGGTTTAAAAGCTGATGTAATCTATGAAGGTAAACCAGCTGTAATGCTTTGTGCTAGTAGTATTTATAGTGATTATGAGAAGTTTTTAAATATATTAAGGGAGGCGGCGTGAGTCAAGATATAAATGAAAATATAGATGAGAATAAAACTCTAAATGAAGAAAATGAAAAAACTTGTGAGCAAAATGATCAAGATAACGATAATGGGTTAGAGAGTGAACTAGCCAAGGTTAAAGAGGATTTAATAAGAGCTACGGCTGATTTTGAAAATATTAAAAAGCGTTTAGAGCGTGAAAAAGCAGATGCTTTAAAGTTTGCAAATGAAGGATTTGCTAGAGATCTTTTACCTGTGATTGATGCTTTAGAGATTGCAGCAAATATAGATGGTAGCGATGATATAGCAGCGATGAAAGATGGAATAAATTTAACTATAGAGCAGTTTAAAAAATGCTTTGAAAAATATGGTATAAAAGAGATTAGTACAGATGGAGAGTTTAATCCTGAAGTGCATAATGCTATTAATTATATAGAATCAGCTGATCTGCCAAGCGGTTCAATAGCTCAGGTATATCAAAAAGGCTATATGTATAATGATAGAGTCTTAAGACCAAGTATGGTAGTAATTGTAAAATAAATTTAATAAAAAGGATAAAAAATGAGTAAAGTAATTGGAATCGACCTAGGAACAACAAATTCTTGTGTAAGCGTATATGAAAGAGGTGAAAGTAAAGTAATCCCAAATAAAGAGGGTAAAAATACAACTCCAAGCGTTGTAGCTTTTACTGATAAGGGTGAGATTTTAGTCGGTGATACTGCAAAGCGTCAAGCAGTCACAAATCCAGAAAAAACAATATTTTCTATCAAAAGAATTATGGGTTTAATGATGAATGAGAAAAATGCCCAAGAGGCTAAAACTCGTTTACCATATCATATAGTAGATAGAAATGGTGCGTGTGCTGTAGAGATAGCTGGTAAAACTTATACTCCACAAGAGATCTCAGCTAAGGTTTTAATAAAATTAAAAGAGGATGCAGAGGCATTTTTGGGTGAGAGTGTAACTGATGCAGTTATTACTGTTCCAGCATATTTTAACGATAGCCAAAGAAAAGCCACAAAAGAAGCTGGTACAATTGCTGGATTAAATGTTTTACGTATTATTAATGAGCCTACAGCTGCAGCTCTTGCTTATGGTTTAGATAAAAAAGAGGCTGAAAAGATTGTAGTATATGACCTAGGTGGTGGTACATTTGATGTTACAGTTCTTGAGACTGGAGATAATGTTGTTGAAGTTTTAGCTACTGGTGGTAATGCTTTCTTAGGTGGTGATGATTTTGATAATAGATTAATTGATTTTTTGGTTAATGAATTTAAAAGCGAAAGTGGTATAGATCTTAAAAATGATGTAATGGCTCTTCAAAGATTAAAAGAAGCTGCTGAAAATGCTAAAAAAGAGCTAAGTAGCGCAATGGAAACAACAATAAATCTACCATTTATTACAGCTGACGCTACGGGTCCAAAACACCTTACAAAAACAATTAGTAGAGCTAAATTTGAGAGTATGATAGATGACTTAGTATCTCAAACAATCTCTAAAATCAATGAAGTTGTAAAAGATGCAGGTGTAAGCAAAAGCGATATTAAAGAGATTGTAATGGTAGGTGGTTCAACTCGTGTTCCTTTAGTTCAAGATGAAGTTAAAAAAGCATTTGATAAAGATCTAAATAAATCGGTAAATCCAGATGAAGTTGTAGCTATTGGCGCTGCTATTCAAGGTGCTGTAATTAAGGGCGATGTAAAAGATGTATTATTGCTAGATGTTACTCCTCTTAGCTTAGGTATTGAGACACTTGGTGGCGTTATGAGTAAATTAATTGAAAAAGGAACGACAATCCCAACTAAGAAATCTCAAACATTCTCTACTGCAGAGGATAATCAAAGTGCAGTTACGATCAATGTCTTACAAGGTGAGCGTGAATTTAGCCGTGATAATAAAAGTCTTGGTAATTTTAATCTTGAAGGTATTATGCCAGCACCAAGAGGCGTACCACAAATTGAGGTTACATTTGATATAGATGCAAATGGTATTTTAACAGTATCTGCTAAGGATAAAGCTAGTGGTAAAGCACAAAATATCACCATTTCAGGTTCAAGCGGCTTAAGCGAAGAAGAGATTAATAAGATGGTAAATGATGCTGAGCTACACAAAGAAGAAGATAGAAAAAGAAAAGAAGCAGTAGAAGCTAGAAATGCAGCTGATAGTCTAGCGCACCAAACTCAAAAATCTCTTGATGAGCTTGGCGAGAAGATATCAAGTGAAGATAGAGCTAAGATAGAAGCAGCGTTAAATGATTTAAGAGAGACACTAAAAGATGATAGTGCTACAAAAGATCAAATAGATACAAAAGTAAGAGCGCTAAGCGAAGCAAGTCATAAACTAGCTGAAGCTATGTATCAAAATCAAGCCGGTGCTGCTAATACGCAAGATAAGAAAAAAGACGATGATGTCATCGATGCTGAAGTAGAGTAAGGTATTAAGCTAGCCTTTTGGCTAGCTTAAGTATAAATATATCTCATCAGATAATAAAAAATTTGGATTATAAATTCGCTCATTTTTGGCTATTAATTTTCCTTCATTAATTAATATTTGAGCCTTTTGTAGCATATTTGGAGTTAAATCATCTAAGCTAACACCAAGAATACTCCTAAGCCCTAAAAATACTCTCTCAGCCATTTTATCCTCATAATTTAACTTTTCAATACTCTTTTGAAAAGTATTATCAATATAGCTATTTAGATTTGTAGCACCCTTATATCTTTTTAGTCCAGTTGTACCTACAGCATATGCACCAAATCCATAATAATCATCACCACGCCAGTAGCTAAGATTATGTTGGCAAATTTGTCCAAAATTTGAGATTTCATACTGTCTAAATCCTATATCTTGGAGTAAATTTATAAGAAATTTGGCCAAAACCGGGCTATCTTTTTGATATGAGATTTTATTGCTAAATTTGCTTTCAAGCATTAAACTATAGGCTGATATATGAGTGATTTTTAGCTTATTTAGCTCTTGTACTTCTTTGGTAAGCAAAGCTTTAGTATCAAGCTTTGTGCTATACATTATATCTACATTTATATTTTCAAATTTAGCTATTTTGGCATCTTCTACGGCTTTAAAAACTCTTTTGGCGCTGTGAATTCTTCCTAGAAATTTGAGCTTTTTCTCATCAAAACTTTGAGCTCCTAGACTTAATCTATTTACACCAAGAGCTCTCATATGTTCAAGCCATTTTAGATTCGCTGAGTTTGGATTTGCCTCGCTTGTAATTTCGCAATTATAGCTTAAATTTGGTCTTAAATATTCAAAAAGATCATCATAAAATCTAGCATCTACACTACTTGGCGTACCGCCTCCTATAAAGATTGTAGATATTTTTTGATCAAATTTGGTAGCTTTTATCTCTTTTGTGAGCGCTTGAAAATATTGCTTAGTTATAGCAAACTGATCGCTATGTGATCCAAAGGCGCAGTAAGGGCATTTTGATTCGCAAAATGGAATATGAATGTAGATATGCATTTTTTACCTAAATTTTATTCTAAATTTAGCAAATAATTTATTAAATTTAGTTGATTTATTAAACTTTAAACGCTTTTAGGGTAGGATTTTTACCAAATTTTTAGGACTTAGAAAATGGATAAAGGTAAGAGATACCGTCCAAATGTGGCGGCGATTATTTTATCTCCATCTTATCCTTTAGAGTGCAAAGTATTCATCGCCCAAAGACACGATATCAGTGGAGCTTGGCAGTTTCCACAAGGAGGGATTGATG
This sequence comes from Campylobacter sp., assembly GCF_017646085.1. Classification (GTDB taxonomy): domain Bacteria; phylum Campylobacterota; class Campylobacteria; order Campylobacterales; family Campylobacteraceae; genus Campylobacter. The sequence goes on from NZ_JAGCNF010000082.1 coordinate 8,875, forward strand.
AAGGCGAATCACCAAAAGAGGCTCTTTTTAGAGAGCTTGAAGAGGAGATAGGAACAAACGAGGTAGAGATCTTATGTGAGCATCCAAAGTGGCTTGAGTATGATTTTCCAGAAAATATTGCTAAAAAAATGGCTCCATATGATGGGCAAAGGCAGCGATATTTTTTAGTTAGATTAAAGCCAAATGCCAAAATAGATCTTGCAACAAAGCATCCAGAATTTGATGATTACTGCTTTATGCCTGTAAATGATGTGCTAAGCAAGGTTAATCACTTTAAAAAAGGCGCATACGCCAAGGTGCTTAAATACTTTAAAGATGAAGGATTTATATAATGCTAATTGTTCAAAAATATGGTGGAACTAGTGTTGGAAATTTAGAAAGAATAGAAGAGGTAGCTAAAAGAGTAATTGCTACAAAAGATGCTGGTAATGATGTAGTAGTAGTAGTCTCAGCTATGAGTGGGGTTACAAATCAATTAATAGAGTATGCTGAACATTTTGCTGGAGTACAACCTCAAAGTGCAGATATGGATATGCTGCTTAGTTCAGGTGAGAGAGTTACAAGTTCATTATTATCAATAGCACTAAATTCAAAAGGTTATAAAGCTGTATCATTTAGCGGTGATATGGCTGGAATCATTACCAATAATGATTTTACTAAAGCTAGAATTATTGATATCGATGGAGCAAAGATGAAAGAGGCTCTAAAAGATGGTAAAATTGTTATTGTAGCAGGATTTCAAGGCGCTACTAAAGATGGAGATACTACAACTTTAGGACGTGGAGGAAGTGATTTAAGTGCTGTAGCAGTAGCAGGGGCACTAGAGGCTGATTTATGCGAGATTTATACAGATGTAGATGGGGTATATACTACAGATCCAAGAATAGAACCAAAGGCTAGAAAGCTTGATAAAATAAGCTATGATGAGATGTTAGAACTTGCTAGTATGGGTGCAAAAGTATTGCAAAATAGAAGCGTGGAACTGGCTAAAAAATTAAATGTAAATTTAGTCACAAGAAGTAGCTTTAATAATAACGAAGGAACATTAATAACAGGAGAGGCAGATATGGAAAAATCAGGAATGGAACAAGCATTAATAAGCGGTATTGCATTAGATAAAAACCAAGCTAGAGTAACGATGAGAGGGGTTGTAGATAAACCAGGAGTTGCAGCTAGCATATTTAAAAAATTAGCAGATAAAAATATAAATGTAGATATGATTATTCAAAATACTAGTCATGAAGATGGTACTACAAGTCTTGGATTTACAGTTCCTCAAAATGAGATGGAGGCTGCTAGAAATGTAGTTGATGATGGTAGTGCAAAATCAATAGAAATAGATAGTGAAGTAGTAAAAGTAAGCGTAGTAGGTGTAGGTATGAAAAGTCATAGTGGTATTGCTTCTATGGCATTTTCTAGTCTTGCAAATGAAGGGATTAATATTCAAATGATCTCTACAAGTGAGATTAAAATCTCAATGATAGTAGAAGCAAAATATGGCGAATTAGCCGTAAGAGCACTTCATAAAGCTTATGAGTTAGAGAAGTAATGGATCTTATAAAATGGAGCTTGGATGCTATTAGGAGTTCAAGCAAGGAGCTTAGCTGGATGGAGGAGAGGCGTCTAGAGTGGGCGCCACTACTTGCATCTAGGCTTAGATATTTGATTGATGGAGCGCCGTTTATTGTAATATGCGATGAGGATAGAGATTGGTTTGAGAGTTATTTTTTACGTAGTATTAATCGTAAAGGCTCGCACCGTCCTATATTGCCATTTATCTCATTGAGATCTTTATATCCTAGATTAAATGATATAAATTCAAAAGAAGAAATAAGTCTTCTTGATGATATGCTTAGCATCTCTTTTCCTAATGGGTTTGTATATTTTTATATTGGAAAGAGTAGTTCAAAATTATGCGCAATAGCTAAAAATCGTGCTAGTAGCTATATGTGGTTGTTTGATGAACAGGCTGAAAATAGTTTTTATCTTAGTTCCACAGATGAAAATTTGGATTTTAAGCTTTTATCTATGTTTAGGCTATTTGATCGTACAATTGATGCTGTATTATTTGGTCAGGTTGAGCTTTGAGTTTAGATAGCAAGATTATTATTAGCAATGATTTTGATGGTATTAAGAGCGAGTATGCCTCTATTTTAAAACCTGAGTATTTAAAGATTTTTGAGTATGAAAATTTACTAATAGATGGCGCTAAGGAGATAATATCTCAAGCCTATATTGCAGAAAATCAGCCAAAAGTACTTTTGATTTTGGCTAATAAATATGGAATTGATCCGCAAAATGCTCTACTAAAAATATTAGAAGAGCCGCCAAGAAATATAGTATTTGTTCTAGTAGCACCAGCTAAGAATATATTTTTACCTACAGTTCGCTCACGTTTAAGTATTGATAATAGAATAAAGCTAATCAAAAGTGAGCCAACTGGAATTAATTTTACTAGATTAAATCTTGCTTATATTAATGATTATGTATCTGCTCAATCAGCACTTGAAAAGAGTGATAATCTAAGTAAAACTCAGCTTTTAAATTTACTTAAATCTATAATAATAGATGCAGTTAAAAATGGGGTTAAATTTAGCCATGAAGATTATTTGTATTTTAATAAGTTATATAGGATCACAGACTTAAATGCAAAAGCCCAGACTGTACTTTTACCGTTACTTTTATTAATAATGCAAAGGATAAGATGAAAGTATATAAATTAAATATAGATAGTGATTTTGAGCAGATTTGTCATTTTATTGCTCCACATAAAAGTGGTGCAAAGATAATGGAAAAGAAAGCAAATTTGAATTTTATTTTAATAAAAAACATAAAGGCTGTAGCAGTAAATATTTTAAAGCAAGACTCACTTAGCATCGGTGCTGAGCTTGTTAGTTCTCATGATGCAATTTTTGGTGGTGATAAGATAGAAAATGCTCTATTAATAGCAAATGATAAACAAATTCAAACCCTAGCTAAAAAGGAGTCAGCTCAAGATTTTGGATTAAAAAAATTAGCTAAATTTCTATCAAATTCATTTAAAAAGCCAAAAAAATGTGAAATTATGGCAGTTTTAAACTTTAATAGTGATAGTTTTAATCCATCAAGTAGAGTTAGCATCGATGATGCAATTTCTCGTATAGAGAGTTTGATAAGTTTAAGTGTAGACTACATAGATATTGGTATGGTTAGCTCAAGACCAGGTAGTGAGTATATCGGATCTAAAGCAGAATTTCAAAGAGTTGCGCCAGTTGTAGATCTGATCTATACTAATAAACTTTATGATAAAGTTGAGTTTAGTCTTGATAGCTTTGATGTTAATTGCTTAGAGTATGCTTTAGATCGTGGATTTAGTTTTGTAAATGATATAAGTGCTGATTTAAATTTGGCTTTTTTAGCTGGAAAATATGGAGCAAAATACTGCCTAATGCATAAAAATGGAGATCCAAAAACTATGCAAATTGGTATTAAAAATAGTGATATTTTAGAGATTGTTAGTGAGTTTTTTACTGAAAAATTAGAAAAAATAAGTAGCTCTAAAGCTAAGCAAATTTATCTTGATATAGGTATAGGTTTTGGTAAAACAGCTCGTGATAATATGGCGCTTATTAAACATTTAGAGCATTTTTTATCCTTTGGATATCCGCTTTTGGTAGGAGCTAGTAGAAAATCTATAATAGATTATTATAGTCCAAGTAGCGTAGATGAACGTTTAGCTGGAAGCTTGTATCTGCATCAAAAAGCCATAGAAAATGGAGCTAGTATTATCCGAACACATGATCCTAAAGAACATATACAAATGTTAAAGTTACATAATGCATATAAGGATTTAGAAATAGTATGAATCAAAAAGAGTATTTAGAATCAGTAAATAAGCTAAATGATTGGGCTAGAGCCTATTATACTAAGGATACACCAATAGCAAGCGATGACGAGTATGATGCTTTATATCATAAAGTTGTTGAATTTGAGAGATTAAATCCAGAGCTTAAGGCAATATTTTCACCGACTAACCGAGTTGGCGGCGAGATTTTAGAGCAGTTTGAAAAGCTACCTCATAGAGCTAGAATGTGGTCAATGGAAGATATTTTTAGCGATGATGAGCTTTTGGCTTGGATTGAGCGTGGAGATAAGGGGTCGCAAAGATTTTTTGTAGAGCCTAAATTTGATGGTGCAAGTTTAAATTTAACCTATGAAAATGGAGTCTTAATTAGTGCAGCTACACGTGGCGATGGATCCATTGGCGAGGATGTTACTAGTAATGCTAGGGTTATTAGTTCTGTGCCTTTACAGATTCCATATAGTGGTCTTATTGAGATTAGGGGTGAAGTAGTTATAGCTAAGAGTGATTTTGAAATGATTAATGCTAAGCGTGCTAAAGATGGTCAAAGTTTGTTAGCTAATCCTAGAAATGCAGCTGCTGGTAGCTTAAGACAATTAGACTCAAGTATAACAAAATCAAGAAAATTAAAATTTTATCCATGGGGTGTAGGGGCAAATGATCTTAAATTTAATACCCATAGTGATATGATGGAATTTATAAGATCTCTTGGATTTTTAAGAGATGATTTTTGCAAGATTTGTAGCAGTATAGATGAGATTAGACAAGCTTATGATGAGCTTTTAGCATTAAGAGATGAAAAGCCTATAATGATGGATGGGATGGTGGTTCGTGTTGATAGTCTAGAAAAATGCGATGAATTAGGCTTTACTGTAAAATTTCCTAAATTTATGGTAGCTTATAAATTTCCAGCTACTCAAAAATCAGCTAAGCTTATAGATATAGCCTTGCAAGTTGGCAGAACCGGTGTAGTTACACCTGTTGGCGTTCTTGATGGAGTTGAGATTGATGGGGCTTTTGTTAGAAATGTTACTTTGCATAATTTTGATGAAATTGAACGACTAGGCCTTATGAAGGGTGATATAGTTTGCGTTATTAGAAGTGGTGATGTGATACCTAAGATTACTGATGTGTATAAGGCTAGAAGAGATGGTCAAGAAATAGCTATAAATCGTCCTTGCGAGTGCCCTGAGTGCGGAAGTGAGCTTTTAGATGAAGGGACATTTATTAAGTGTCAGAATTTAAGTTGCAAGGCTAGGGTTGTAAGTTCTATTATATATTTTGCTTCTAAAAAATGTATGAATATAGATGGTCTTGGTGATGCAATTATAGAATTACTTTATAAAAATGGAAAAATATCAAGTATAATTGATATATATAGATTAGATAGTTCTAGTTTTGATGGATTAGAGGGTTTTAAGAGTAAAAAAATTACAAATACTCTAAATGCTATAAAAACAAGCCAAAAACCGCTACTTCATAGATTTATTACTTCACTTGGGATTGAGCATATTGGTGAAGTAGCAGCTAAAAAGATTGCTACAGTGTATCCTAATAAATGGCTAGACCTTAGTATGGATGATCTTTTAAATTTAGATGGTTTTGGAGAGGCAATGGCATTTAGCTACTTGGAGTTTATGCGTGTTAATCGTACCAAAGTAGTTGAGTTATTAGAATATATAACCCCGATTATAGATGAGATTAAAATTACTCAAAATATATTTAGTGGTAAAACGGTAGTAATCACTGGTGCACTTTCACGCTCTAGAGATGAAATTAAGGCTGAGTTAGAGAGTTTTGGGGCAAAGGTTAGCGGCTCTGTATCAGCTAAAACCAACTATCTATTAAGTGGAGAATCTAGTGGAAGCAAATATCAAAAGGCCTTATCTTTAGGTATTCAAATAATCGATGAAATAGAGTATGAAAGATTAAAAAATGAGAGCTGATCTAGCTGTATCAAAGGCTTTAAATATTAGCAGAAATCAAGCAGTTGGTCTTATAGAAAGTGGAGTAGTATTAGTAAATTCAAAGATTATAAAAAAGGCTAGCCAAGATATTGATGAAGCTCAAATCATAGAGGTAAAATCTCAAATTTATGTTAGTAGGGCAGCGTTTAAATTGGCTGGATTTTTAGATGAGATTAAGATAGATTTAAAGGATAAGATTGCTTTAGATATAGGCTCAAGCACTGGTGGATTTGTTCAAATTCTATTAGAAAATGGTATAAAACAAGTAACAGCTCTTGATGTAGGAACTATGCAACTTAGCGCAAATTTACGAGATGATAATAGAGTAATAGTTCAAGAAAATACAGATATTAGGGATTTTATTAGCACATTTAAATTTGATATAATTACTGTTGATGTAAGTTTTATTTCATTATTAAATATTATTACGCATATTAATAGGCTAGCATTAGATGATATTATATTGCTATTTAAGCCACAGTTTGAAGTAGGGATAAATGCTAAACGCACTAAAAATGGTGTAGTAAAAGATGAAAAAGCCATAAATAAAGCAATGGTAAATTTTGAAGCTCAATGTAGTGCTTTGGGCTGGAAATTGATTAAAAAAAGCACATCCAAAATAAAAGGCAAGGAAGGCAATATTGAACTATTCTACTATTTCAAAAAGTAGTATAAAATCTGTAGCTATTGGAAGTTTTGATGGTATTCATAAAGGACACAAAGAGCTAATAAAAAAACTTGGCGATGGGGGTGCTTTGGTAGTAATACGCAATGGAAGAGCGTGTTTAACTCCAGGGAATAGACGTCAAGAGTATAGCGGTGTGCCTTGCTTTTATTATGAACTTAAGGATATTTTAGAGCTTAGAGGTGATGAGTTTATAGATATGCTTAAGAGGGATTTTGTAAATTTAAACAAGATTGTAGTTGGTTATGATTTTAAATTTGGTAAAGATAGAGCCTGGGATAAGCATGATTTAAGTCATATTTTTAATGGTGAGGTAGTTATAGTAGATGAGTTTTGCTTTGATGGACTTGGGGTACATAGTTCAGCTATTAGGCGATTTTTACGAGATGGCGATATATATAGAGCTAATCGTCTATTGGGTCGTGAGTATAGCGTAATTGGCAAGGTGATAACTGGCCAAGGAATTGGTAAAAAACATTTATACGCTACGCTAAATTTAGATATAACTCCATATTTAGCACCTTGTGATGGAGTTTATGCTACAAGGACAAAGATAGATGAGTATACTTATAACTCTATAACATTTGTTGGATATAGACTTAGTACCGATGGAGAGTTTGCTATCGAAAATCATATCTTAGATGGCGATATAGATAAAACACCTAATAGCGTGCGGGTTTGTTTTATAGAGTGGATTAGAGATAATAAGAAATTTGATACTCTTGATGAGCTTAAAAAACAAATTTCAAAAGATATAGTAATAGCTAAAAATGTAGCTAAAAGTTGCGATTTAAGTATAGATGAAATAAGTTCGCACTCAAGAAATTTAGAAGGGGTTTATAGTGAAAGATGAGGTATTTAAAAATACGATACATAAACAGTTTGAATTTGATGAAAGTGTAGCTAGCGTATTTGATGATATGGTATCTAGATCAGTGCCATTTTATAAGCAGACTCAAGAGCTTATTGTCTCATTCTTATCTAAAAGATTAGAACATAGCGCTAAGGTCGTAGATCTTGGATGTTCTACTGCTACTACACTTTTAGAACTTTATAGATTGCGTCCTGATCTTGAGCTTATAGGTTTAGATAGTAGTTCTGCTATGCTGCAAAGGGCTAAAAATAGAGCCAATGGATATGGTGCAAGACTTAATCTTATCGAGGCTGATATCTTAGAGTATGATTATGGCAAGGCTGATGCAGTGCTACTAAATTATACATTGCAGTTTATTAGACCTATTAAAAGAGATGAGTTTGTAAGAAAAATTTTTGCTAGTTTAGAATGTAGTGGCTTATTTGTATTTAGTGAAAAGTTAGTATATGATGATAAAAAGTTGGATTTAGAGATGATAAATATATATCAAGAGTATAAAGAGGCTCAAGGTTATTCTAAATTTGAAATAGCTCAAAAGCGTCAAGCGCTTGAGAATGTATTAATTCCATATAGTGAGTCTGAGAATAAAGAGCTTTGTAAAAATGCTGGATTTAGTAGTGTGGAGACATTTTTTAAATGGGCAAATTTTGCTTCTTTTATAGCTTTTAAATAAACTATTAATTAAAATTGGTTAATGTTTGATTTTAATATCAATTTTCATCATACTAAGATTGTACTAAAACCAATATTTATAAAATACCCCCCCCCTCAGAAAAAAATAGTTTTATTTTGTAAATAATAATTTTTATTATTTACAAAATATTTTAAAAAAAGTCATATAATTTTGCTACATATTAAATTTATTAAAAAGGAAAATTATATGGCAAAACAATTAAATACAGCTAGTGGAAATCCAATTAGCTCAAATCAGTTTAGTATCACAGCTGGTGCTACTGGTCCAGTATTGCTTCAAGATTATCAATTAATTGAAAAACTTGCATTTCAAAATAGAGAAAGAATCCCTGAAAGAACGGTTCACGCCAAAGGTAGCGGTGCATATGGTATTTTAGAAATTACTGAAGATATCAGTAGATATACTAAGGCAAATGTACTTCAAAAAGGTGAAAAAACTAAATTGTTTTTACGCTTTAGTACAGTTGCTGGTGAAGCTGGCGCAGCAGATGCAGAAAGAGATGTTAGAGGGTTTGCTATTAAATTTTATACAAAAGAGGGTAACTGGGATTTAGTAGGTAATAATACGCCAACATTTTTTATCAAAGATGGTATGAAATTTCCAGATTTTATACATTCACAAAAAAGAGACCCAAGAACGCATTTAAGATCAGCAAATGCTGCTTGGGACTTTTGGACACTAAATCCTGAGACAATGCATCAAGTTATGATACTAATGAGTGATAGGGGAATTCCAGCAAGCTATCGCCATATGCATGGATTTGGTAGTCATACGTATAGTTTGATTAATCAAAATGGTGAGAGATTTTGGGTTAAATTTCACTTTAAAACTCGTCAAGGTATTAAAAATTTAACTAATGAAGAAGCAGCTAAAATTATAGCTACAGATAGAGAGAGCCATCAAAGAGATCTATATGAAGCAATCGATAGAGGTGAGTTCCCTCAGTGGGATTTTAAAATTCAAATAATGAGCCAAGAAGAGGCTAATGAGTGCGAGTTTAATCCATTTGATTTAACTAAAATATGGCCACACTCTAAATATCCGCTTATAAATGTAGGTGTTTTAACTCTTAATCAAAATCCTAAAAACTATTTTAACGAGGTAGAACAAGCAGCATTTAGTCCAAGTAATATAGTTCCAGGTATAGGATATAGTCCAGATAGAATGCTTCAAGCTAGAATTTTTAGCTATCCAGATGCGCAAAGATATAGAGTTGGAGTGCATTATCAGCAACTTGAAGTAAATAGACCAATAGTTGAAGTAAATAACTACTATGTAGGTGGTGCTATGAATAATGGTAGCTATGCACAAGAAAAATCAGCATATTATGAGCCAAATAGTAATGGCGGACCAGTTGAAAATGCTAAATTTGCTGAGCCTGATTTGGCCATAGGTGAAATAGCGCAAAGATTTAATCATAGAGAGTATTATGCTGATTATTACACAGATGCAAGGTCATTATATGCTATATTGCCAAACGATGAAAAGGCTAGACTTTATACCAATATAGCACAAAGTATGAATGGTGTAAATGATGAGATAATTCAAAGAGCATTAAATCATTTTAAATTAATTGATCCAGCTTACGCTGATGGTGTAAAAGCTGCACTAGCTAAGTAGTATAAGCTCCTCAATTTTTTGGGGGCTTATTGTAAATTTAAGTATCATAAAAATGCAATTTAAATTTGCAATAAGGAATTAAGATGATAACACAAGAAGAAGAAAAACGATATGAAGAGCTGTGCGGATATGCGTTTAATTTTGCTAGAAATAATGAATTTGCTCAGTTAGAGTTAATGCTAAATGCAGGATTAAATGTAAATCTTAAAAATCATAAGGGTGATAGCTTGCTGATGTTAGCTAGTTATAATGGATCGTATGAAACTACCAAGATGCTTTTAGAGCGTGGTGCAAATGTTGATGAGAGAAATGATCGTGGACAAACTCCTCTTGCTGGGGTTTGTTTTAAGGGAAATTTAGAAATTGTAAAACTTTTAGTAGAGGCCGGTGCAGATATTGATGCAAATAATGGAATGGGACTTACTCCATATAGCTTTGCTATTATGTTTAATAGGGCAGAAATTGCTAAGTATTTATTAAGTAAGAGTAAAAAAAGAGGTATATTTAAAATAATAAGCGCTAAAATACTTGGAATATTTAGTAAAAAGAGTGCTGCTTAGGGAATAAAAATTGCTTGTTTTATCTAATAATTTTTAAGGATAAATATGCAAATAAATACTATATCAAAATATCAAAACGAAGTATATGAAACTTCAAAACATTATGAAAGTGATGTTGAATTTAAAGATATATTATCTCAAATGCTACAAAGTGATAGCAAAGATAACAATTTAGATAGTATTGATACTTTTAGAGATAGTATAAATAAAT